>JALRBF010000325.1 GCA_023262365.1 Burkholderiaceae bacterium | reverse complement strand
ACGGTGCGCGTAGGGGTATTCGTCCCGAAGGTAGATGTAGCCCTGCTCACACCCCACCACGTGCGCGGCCACCAGCATACCTTCAAGCAGGCGATGGGGCTCGCTCTCGAGCAGCACCCGGTCTTTAAAGGTACCGGGTTCGCCCTCGTCGGCGTTGACGGCCAACAGACGCGGCCCGGCCTCGGCCCTAACCGCCTGCCATTTGCGCGCGGCTGCAAAACCCGCGCCGCCCATGCCGCGCAAGCCCGCTTGCTGCACCGTGCGCAGCACCTCGTCGCCACTTAGCTGGCCGCTGCGCAGCGCCGTCCACAACGCGTAGCCGCCCTGCTCGCGGTAGGTGGCCAGGTTGGTCGGCTCGGGTAGGTGCGGCGCCTGTTGCCTAAAGTCATTGGCCCCCCACTGCGCCATGGGCGCCGCAGGCAGCTGCTGCACCTGTTGCGCCACGCTTTGTGGCGTGGCACACGGCACAGGCAGTTGGCCCACCTGCACGGCGGGGGCTTGCTCGCAGCGGCCCACACAAGGCACAGGCTGCACCTGCACCGAGCGCCCGGTGGTGTGTTGCAAGGCGCTGCTTAATTGCTGCTGCAGCGCTTGCGCGCCTTGCATGGCGCAGCTCAGGCCGGTGCACACTCGCACCCGCAACGCGTCGTCTTGCCATTGCCCATCGGGCAGCACGGTGAAGTGGTGGTAAAAACTTGCCACCTCCATCACGTGCACTGGGGCCAAGCGCAACGCGTGCGCCAGCGCCACCAGCCAGTCTTTGGGTAGGCCGCCCTGTTGATCTTGAATGGCGTGCAAGTACTCGATTAACTCGTGGCGCTGCCACGGCGTGGGCCACGACGCCAAACACGCCTGCAACGCCTGCATGGCCTGCGGGTTGACCACCCTGCCCTTTGGGGTGCGCCGCGCCCGGCCTCGCTCGGGCCGGCGTGGTTGGGCCAACGGGTCGGTCACAGGGTAGCTCCTAGAATGTTGGGCATGACGACTTCACAAACTCCCACCCCTGTACGCTACCACGTTTGTGCCATGGGTAATGCCCTGGTGGATTTGGAGTACCAGTTAAGCGTGGCCGAGCTTGCCGCACTGGGTGTAGAAAAAGGGCTGATGACGCTGCTTGACGCCACCCAACGCCACGATCTGGTGCAACGCCTACACGGCCACACCACCCGGCGCACGGGCGGGGGCTCGGCGGCCAACACGGTGGTGGCCCTTACTCAACTGGGTGGGCAAGCGCACTACACCTGCCGCGTGGCCGACGACGAGAACGGCCACTTTTACGCGCAAGACCTTGAGCGCTTGGGCGTGCAAGCGCAGTTGCAAACCGCCGACCCCGCCCACGCGCACACCGGCACGTGCTTGGTGCTGGTCACGCCCGACGCCGAGCGCACCATGTGCACCTACTTGGGTGCCACGGCGCTGCTGGACGAAGGCGCCGTGAACGCCCAGGCCATTGCACACAGCGCGGTGTACTACATGGAGGGCTACTTGGCAGCCTCCCCCACGGGGTGCGCCGCGGCGCTGCAAGGGCGCGCGCTGGCCGTGCAATCGGGCGTGGCGCTGGCGCTGACGCTCAGCGACATCAACATGCTGCGGTTTTGCCGCCAAGGCATAGACGCCATGTGGGGCGAAGGCGTGGACTATTTGTTTTGCAACGAAGCCGAAGCGCTTGAGGCCACCGGACAAAACCAACTTGACGCGGCCTTGGCGAGGCTGGCGCCTCGGGCGCGCACGCTGTGCGTCACGCGTGGGGCCGCGGGCAGCGTGGTGCTGCAAAACGGGCAACGCCACGACGTGCCCGCCCCACGCATTACCCCCGTGGACAGCAACGGCGCGGGCGACATGTTTGCTGGGGCGTTTTTGTACGCCATTACCCACGGCGCCAGCGCCGAGCGTGCCGCGTCTTTGGGCAACCTCACCGCAGCGGCGGTGGTGGCCCAGCATGGCAACCGCCTCCCAACCAGCTTGTTAATCGAATTACGGCGTCAATGGGCTGGGGATTTGTCAGTAAATTAGTGCGAAATAGAGGCAATTTCTCGTTAGGGGGCTTTTTGTCCCCACACAAAATCAATCACCCCTTTATTTCTTACCTGACATTGACCCCAAGAGTTTGGGTCGAAAGCGCGGCTAATTTACCTTCAAAATGCTTCCGATCCAATCAGCGAGCATGGACTGTTCTCCCATGCTCGGAAGCATCACAAACTTGATATCTGGGTACGCCCGCTCAGCTGCGTTCAATAATTCCGGCAAGTCACTCCTTGCGTGTTTCCCAAGCCCAAAAAACATCGGCAATATCGTGACCTTTTTGGACCCCTGCTGGATAAGCTGCGCGATCACCTCTGAGAAACTTGGGCTGCTGTGCTCAAGATAGGCACACCGGACAGGCCCCAAGTACTTGTGCTCAGCCTCTAATTTGCTAGCCACACGTTCAATATGTTCTGGCCACGATGGATCTCTGGAGCCGTGGCCAAGTAACACGAGAGCTTGTTCACCGTCACTCAATCTAAAAGTACTCCTAATCCCTGGTCAACTGCCATTTCAGCGTCAGGTACGAGCCGATACCTATCCCCAGGACCGCCAAAAATGAGCCCAGTGCAAGTGTCGACAGCCCGGTAATACCCTGCCCTACGGTGCACCCCAGCGCCGTGACGCCTCCAAACCCCATCAAAACAGCCCCTACGAGTTGATCCCGCAGATCACCAAAGCCGGCAAACCCCTCCCATCTGAATGCCCGGGATGTCTTGGCGTGCAGGAATGAGCCCAGTATCACTCCCAGTGCCATTGCCCCGCCAAAGGTTAAGCGCAGTGACTCATCAGTCCACAGCAATAAAAGTTCAAGGTCGAAGGCGATTGGACCCACGAAACTGAAAGATTCTATGGTCCGACTGTTGGTGCCAAAATCCTGACTTCTGATGGGTGGAGTGATGCGCCCCTGTCGGTGTCGGATGGTCTGATCGCGGCTGACCAGACTGGACGCGTGATTGACCTGTCGGGGTATCTTGTCCTGCCGGGGATCGTCGACCCACATG
>JALRBF010000323.1 GCA_023262365.1 Burkholderiaceae bacterium | reverse complement strand
TGCCGGCCGCGAGATCGAGCGGAGCGGCAAGCGCCGCTGCCGCTGATCGGAAACCGGGCGGCCCTGCACCACGCGGGGCCGCCTGTTTCTTGCCGCTCGGGAGGGCACGGTTAACTCCTTCTGGGGTACAGGACGCCGATGTTGCGCGTGCTGACCCTTTCCACCCTGTTCCCCGATGCGAGCCGTCCGAACTTCGGCATCTTCGTCCAGCACCAGACGCTGGCGCTCGCCGCCCGGCCGGACCTGGACGTACAGGTGGTGGTGGCCAAAGACAAGCGCATCACCGCGCGTCACGTGCGTGAGCTCGAGCAGGCTGGAGCCACGCATGTGTCGGTGCCCGAGGAGTTTTTGATTGGCCGCGTGGTGGCCAGCGACATGGTGGACGCCGAGACTGGCGAGGTCTTACTGAAAGCCAACGACGAGCTGACCGAGGCGGCGCTGAAGAAATTGCGCAGCGCCGGCGTGCAGGAGTTGGCGTGTATTTACACCAACGAACTTGACCACGGCGCTTACATTTCTCAAACGTTACGCACCGATGAGACCGCCGATGAGTTTGCCGCCCGGGTGGCCATTTACCGCATGATGCGGCCAGGCGAGCCGCCCACAGAAGACGCCGTGCAAACGCTGTTCCAGCGCTTGTTCTACAACCCCGACACCTACGACTTGTCGCGAGTGGGGCGCATGAAGTTCAACGCCCGCGTGGGTCGCGAAACGTCCGACGGTGCCATGGTGCTGGACAACGACGACATCTTGGCCGTGGTTCGCATATTGGTGGACTTGCGCAACGGCAACGGCGAAGTCGACGACATTGACCACTTGGGTAACCGCCGCGTGCGCTGCGTGGGTGAATTGGCCGAAAACCAATTCCGCACTGGCTTGGCGCGAATTGAAAAGGCAGTCAAAGAGCGCTTGGGTCAGGCCGAAATGGAGCCCTTGATGCCCCACGACTTGATCAACTCCAAGC
Organism: Burkholderiaceae bacterium; assembly: GCA_023262365.1. Classification (GTDB taxonomy): domain Bacteria; phylum Pseudomonadota; class Gammaproteobacteria; order Burkholderiales; family Burkholderiaceae_C; genus RS62. Next base: position 1,157 of record JALRBF010000323.1, on the reverse strand, counting down.
CCATTTCGGCCGCGCTTAAAGAGTTTTTTGGCGCCTCGCAGTTGTCGCAGTTCATGGACCAGACCAACCCGCTGTCCGAGATCACGCACAAGCGCCGCGTCTCAGCCTTGGGCCCGGGCGGCTTAACGCGTGAACGTGCCGGCTTTGAGGTGCGTGACGTGCACGTGACCCACTACGGCCGGGTCTGCCCCATTGAGACGCCGGAAGGCCCGAACATTGGCTTGATCAACTCGTTGGCGTTGTACGCGCGGCTCAACGAGTACGGCTTTATCGAAACGCCCTACCGTCGTGTAGAGGCGGGCAAGGTAACCAATCAAATCGACTACCTCTCGGCCATTGAAGAGAGCAAGTATGTGATTGCTCAGGCCAACGCCCCGCTCAACGAGCAAGGCGAGTTGGTGGGCGATCTGATCTCCGCGCGTGAGAAGGGCGAATCGGTACTGGTGTCCTCTGAGGTCATTCAGTACATGGACGTCTCGCCGGCGCAGATTGTGTCGGTGGCTGCATCGTTGGTGCCGTTTTTGGAGCACGACGACGCCAACCGCGCGCTCATGGGCGCCAACATGCAGCGCCAAGCGGTGCCTACGCTGCGCCCTGAAAAAGCATTGGTCGGCACCGGTATTGAGCGCGTGGCCGCGGTGGACTCGGGCACCGTGGTCGCCGCCAAGCGTGGCGGCGTGGTGGATTTGGTGGACGCCACGCGCATCGTGGTGCGCGTGAACGACAACGAAACCGCAGCCGGCGAGGTGGGGGTAGACATCTACAACCTCATCAAATACCAGCGCTCCAACCAAAACACCAACATCGATCAACGTCCCATCGTCAAGCGCGGAGACAAGATCCGCGCTGGCGACGTGATTGCCGATGGCGCATCCACCGACTTAGGCGAACTGGCGCTTGGGCAAAACATGCTCGTGGCGTTCATGCCTTGGAACGGTTACAACTTTGAGGACTCGATTTTGATCTCCGAGCGCGTGGTGGCCGAAGACCGCTACACCTCTGTGCACATCGAAGAGCTCGTGGTCATGGCGCGCGACACCAAGTTGGGCGCCGAAGAAATCACCCGCGATATCCCCAACTTAGCCGAGCACCAAATTAATCGGCTGGACGACTCGGGCATTATTTACGTGGGTGCCGAGGTTGAGCCTGCTGTTTGG
>JALRBF010000321.1 GCA_023262365.1 Burkholderiaceae bacterium | reverse complement strand
GTTTTATTTGTCGGTCACGGCAACCGAAGAGGGCGTCTCGCGCGCGGCGCAAACCCTGGGCAACCGCACATTTGACACGCCCAAGTTGCAAGAGTTGGTTGAAGGCAAATTGGTCGACGCCATGCGGGCCGTGGCCGCACGCTTTACCATGGACGAATTGCACGAAAACCGCGGCAAGTTTGTGCACGACGTGCGCCAGGCGCTGATCGACCCCTTGGCGCGTAACGGGCTGGATTTGGATTCGGTCTCACTGACCGCGCTGGATCAAACGCCGTTTCAAAATCTGGACGAAAACAACGCCTTTAACGCCGTGGGCATGCGCAAGCTGGCCGAGGTGATTGCCACAAGCAAAAAAGAGCGGGCGCAAATTGATGCCGAGGCCGATGTTGCCGTCAGGCGCGCCGCCATGGAGGCCGCGCGGCGACGCCTGCAAATTGACCTGGAGCAGCAACAAGCGCAAATCGACCAGGCCAAGCAAATTGAAACCCTAAAGGCGGCCCAAGTCGCCGAGGTGGCCAAGCACAAAGTGGAGAGTGAACTGTCGGTCTCCATGGCCAAAATTGCTCTTGAGCAGCAAATTCGGGTGGCCGACATGCAGCGCGAGCAGCACATTAAGCAAACCGAAATTGAGCGCGATAAGCTCGTGACCATGGCCGAGCAGGCCAAGCGCATCGCCATCTCCAAGCAAAGCGAAGAAGAAAACTTGGCCAAGGCGGCCGCCCAGGTGCAGCGTGCGCAGTGGGTCACCGCGCAAGAGGCGGTTAACACCGCCAAGGTGGTGGCCGAGGCCGAGCGACGCAAAGCCGTGGCACTGTTGGCCGCTGAACAAGAGGCACAGGCCGCTGCGGTGCGCCAGCGACACGCGGCCGAAACCGAGATGGTCACGGCTGACAAGCGGGCGCAAACCGTGGTGATTGCCGCCAAGGCGGCGGCCGAAGAGGCCAAACTGACGGCGCAAGCCGAGCAGCAGCGATTGGTGGCGCGGGCCGAGGGAAGAAAAGCGCAGGTAGCGGCAGAAAACGCACTCAACGAGGAGGCCGGCCAACGCGAGGTGGCGCTGGCCAAACTGCAAGCCCTGCCCAAGGTGGTGGCGGAGATGGTTAAGCCAGCGGAGAAGATTGACTCCATACGTATCAACCAGCTCACCGGGATGGGGCCCAGCCAAGGCAATGGGCAGGGGAATCAAGCCCCGGTCAATCAGGCGCTGGATGCGATTTTGGGCATGGCGGTGCAGTTACCGGCGTTAAAAAAGCTCGGCGACGAAATCGGCATGACTTTTGACAAAGGCGTGGCCTCGTTGAGCGACTCGGCCGCTGACTCCGTGTCTAAGCCGCCCAAACGCGATTGATGATGTCCCCGTGCGCTGGGCTGGCGTGGTCAATCCGCGCCTGTTGGGCGCATGCGCACAAACCAGTTGCTCACCATGCTGGCCACCTCGGCTTGGTCTTGGCGCACGATGCGGTTGTCCATTTGCATCAATCCCTCGCCCGGACGGCTGGCCAAGGGCCTAACTTGTAGCACCGTACCCCGGGCGCTGAGTTGGTCGTCCGCGTACACCGGCAGGCGCCACTTCACCTGCTCCCAACCCGGTGAGATGACGGTCTCAACGTGAGGAAACCCGTCTTTTTGCATGCGCCGACAAATGGCCGCAACCTGCGGCCCCGAGGCAATGATGTCACACCACCCCAACGCGCGCGCCCGCTCGGGGGATAGGTGAAAGGGTTCGGGGTCGTACTTGGCGGCAAATTCCAATATGTCCTGCGTGGTCATGTGCCAGTGACCAAAAACAAAGGTTTGGCCCACCGCAAAATCTTCCAGCCAGCGCATGTGCGGGTGCGAAACCACTGCCTTACGCCTTCGCTTGAATGGCGTGGGTACCAGTGGCGTACGCCACTTGTTGCCACGCTCTGCCGCCCATGGCCTGCGCCAGTGCCAGGGCTTGATCGGCGTTTTCCACATGCGCCACCACTGCGGCCTCCACGCTGGCGTCGCCGCCGCGCAGCGCCTCTTCAGCGGTGGTTTCGGCCTTGGGCAAACCCCGCAGCGCCAACATGCGTGTGGCCTGCGGCGGCGGCACCAGTGCATCCAGCCAGGCGACGTTGCCCGTGGCGGTGACCGCGTAAGGGGTGAGGGCACCGGTACGAACGAGTTGCAGCGCACACGCGGTACGGTTCATGTTTTTAAACGCCACTTCCATGATGTGCCGTGTACGTGGGGTGGGCTGCGCCAGCAACGCGCGGTAGCTGGGGCTGTGCAGCACCTCAGGATGAGTCACTTCATAGTAGGTCATAAACGCTGGGGCCAGCCCATCCAAGGCCCGATGCCTCACGCCGCATACAAAACCTGCCACCGCCATGCGTTCGGGTAAGTGTTCTTCTTGGTACCACGATTCATACGCGGCCTCGTGGCCGGGAGCGCAATCGTTCCATAGCATCAAACAACCGGTGGCGTGCATGGCAGGGCTTTGTGGTGGTTGAACCCTCATTCCATACAAAACCGTGCGTCGCGCCTGTCACCCATGTGCCATGGCGCACATGGTGTAGTGGCAGCCAGGCAAGGCAGGTTAGGGCACGATTTTGTTTTGCCGATACTGTTGCAGCAACTCCACCAACATGTCCTCCGAGTCCACCACGGCGTCAAACCCGTATTGGCGCGCTTTGACGGTGGAGGACATCACGTCCCATGTGGCGCCAAAGACGTAGTCACCAAACGGCCAGGCCACCAAGTCGTCCCACGCAACGGGGGTGAGCCGATGGGTTTGCACCAGCCGCTCCCACAGCGGGCGCAGGGTTGGCATGTGCTGGGTCAGTGCAATCGTTTGTGGCTCGGCCCACGGCATGTCAAACACCTCGGCCAAGCGCGGCCACACGTTGCACCACCGAAAGTAATCGCCATTGGTGATGTTGAACGCCTGGTTGGCACACGACGGCGTGGTCGCGGCCCACCACGCCGCCTGGGCAAAGTGCGCCGAGGACGTGACTTGATAAATGCTGCGCCAAGCCTTGGCTTTGCCCGGAAAACGCAACGGCAAGCCCTGCGCTTTTGATAACGCGGCATACACCGCCAGTACCGGAATGATGCTCATGGCCGTGCCTGGGGCAAAGCCGCATAGGGTTTGCGGGCGCAGCTCCACCCAGTCCCACGTGCTGCCTTGGCGTTGGCAGGTTTGATGAAAATCAAGCAACCAGTCGATTTGAGCGTAGTAGTAGTTGGGCGGCATGTGCCGTGGGTCGTCCTCTTTGGCGGGCGTTTTGTAGGGCCCCAAATGCACCCCGTAGTATTTGGTGCCGGTTACCAACACCACCCGGCGCAAACCACTTTGGGTTTGCTGCGCGTGCCGCACCGCCGACTGCAGCAGCTTAAGGTTAACCTCAATGTTGCGCGCGTAATCGGCAGCCACGCCGCCTGCTGGGGCAAAGCCGGCAAAAAATACGTGGGTAATGCCCGAGACCTGCGCCAGCGCTTGGGCCGTGGCCGCATCGTCAAGCAAATCCACCGCCAAGTGGGTGTAGCCTGCGCGCGCGGGCAAGGCGCGGCGCGACAAGCCCACCACTTCCCACGTGGGCTCTTGCAACAGGCGCTCCACGATGTAGCGACCAATCACGCCGGTGGCGCCGACGACTAGGGCTTTGGCAGGGCTGGAATCAGGCATGGTGGCTCCTTGGTCGCGGTCAGTTCTCACCGGGTGGCGTTGTCGACTGGGTCAATTGGTGCGCCAAGTGCGCGCCGCTGCGCCAAGCGCCTTCAACGCGTCCGCCGGCAAGCCAGTCGCCGCACACGCCAAGGCCTTGCGCCGCATCCCAGTACGCCAAATCGGTTGGCCAAACGGCGTTGTCGGTTACGGCCAAGGCGTAGCGCCAGCGGTGCGCCACACTGGCGGCGGGTTGTGCTGCTCCCAATTGGCCCATGATGCGACACAGGTGCTCGGCCACGTCGTGGGGTGCCGATTCCAAATGCACTTGGCTAAATGCCGGTGTGGCGTGCAACGTCCACGTCTCTTGGCCACTGCGCCCAGGCTTGGATAAATTGCGCGCCGCCCATTGCAAATCTGGGTGGTTGGCGAACAAGCCGTCAAAGGGTAAGGCCAGCGGCTGGGCATACCGCGCCATCACGGCCCAGCACGGTTCAAACCGTATGTTGCGCCAGGCCTGTGCCCACGCGTTGGGCAGCTGCGGCATCAGCGGCGCGAGTTGGGGCAGCGGCAGCGCGAGCAACACGGCGTCAAAGCCCGTGGGGTGGGCGCCGTGCTCGGTGGTGTGCACCTGCCAGCGCCCATTGGCCTCACGGGTAAGGGCCGAGACGGTGTGGCCGTGTTGTACCGTGGCCGCGGCCAACAACTGCTTGGCCAGGCTGGGCATGGTGGGCGTGGCCACCCAGCGCACCACCGAATCCGATGGGCTCACATGGTGCGGCGCCTCGGGCGCGCGCTTGGCCACCCGTGCGTGCCACGGTGCAACCCAGCCAAGCGCCTGCCACTGGGCCACCGATTGGCCAAACGCGGCGTCTTTCACGGTGAAATACTGCGCGCCGTGGTCGGCTTGCCAATCCGGCTGGCGCCGCGTGCTCATGCGCCCGCCCACGCCACGGCTTTTGTCAAATACCGTTACGGTGTAGCCCGCTTGAGTCAGGGCGTGCGCTGCGCTGGCCCCGGCCATGCCTGCGCCCACAAGGGCCACGTGGTGAATCGGTGGCCTCAACGGCATGCGGTGGAGTGGTGCATCGGCCGTGCGCGGGTTAGGCGCTGCCTACCCGCCGCCCCCAAATGAACAGGGCAGCCAGGCCAACCGCTGCGGCCACGGCGTTGGCCACCACGCCGCCGGGCACCATGGCGTGCGGCAGCAACGTCAATAGCCCCGTTGCCGCAATCACCCCACGCCCCAAGCCACCCACGGCACGTTGAAAATACCCACTCACCGCCACCGACATCAGGCCCACGCCGATCACGGCAAACAGCACATCAACCGCAATCATGGCCGCCGAGCCCTTAAGAATCAGGGTGGGAGATAGGGCAAACAAAAACGGCACCACGTATGCAGGCCAGCCAAAGCGCATCGATTCAAGCCCGGTTCGCATGGGGTTGGCCTGGGCAATGCCGGCTGCGGCAAAGGCCGCCACCGCCACCGGCGGCGTGATCGCGGACATCGAGGCGGACCCTCGCGTGGCCTCCGTCGAGGTGGACCGTCGCGTGCGGCTGGAGGCCTTTCCCGATGACCCCCCGGACGACACCTACTGGGCGAGCAACGACCTGTGGGGGCTGTACGGCACGTACGGCATCGGCGTCGCGTCCAGCAGGACGAGCATGAACGGCACGTGGACCTATGGGCGTGGATCAGGCATCGTCGTCGCCGTCATCGACACCGGCTCCACCGTGCACCCGGACCTCGATGCGAACTACGTTGCCGGCTACGACTTCGTCTCCAGTGACACGCCCTACTGCCGACCCGGGGTGACAGACGCCGATGGCGACTACGTCGACACAGCCACGTACGGCGCGATCGGCTGGGACAGCAACCCGCTGGACCCGGGCGACTGGACGACCCGAAATACGTCCGCATGCAGCTACGCAGCGGATTCCAGCTGGCACGGCACCCACATCATGGGTACCATCGCCGCGCTGATGAACAATGGTTTGTATGGCACCGGGATTGCACCTCATGTACGCATTCTGCCGGTGCGTGTACTCGGTAAATGCGGCGGCTACACCTCCGACATTGTCGACGGCATGCGGTGGGCCGCTGGCATTGATGTGCCCAACGTGCCGCACAATGTTTACCCGGCGCGCATCATCAACCTCAGTCTGGGCAGCTCCGGTGTTTGCTCCG
>JALRBF010000130.1 GCA_023262365.1 Burkholderiaceae bacterium | reverse complement strand
GTTACGCCGACGCCGGCTATGGCCACGGTCACCGGGTGGCGCTGTCGCTTGACAATCGGCCAGAGTTTTTCTATCACTGGTGGGCGCTCAATGCACTCGGTGTGTCAGTGGTGCCGGTGCACGCGGCGCTGCGCCATGCCGAGCTAACGTACCTGCTGAACCACAGCGCATGCGCGCTGGTGGTGGCCCCGCCCGAGCGCCATGCGGCTTTGCGCCAAGCGCTTGACGCAGGCCAAGCCGTCGCTGCGGTGGCTGCACCGCAGGCCCTCGCGCTGCCGGCTGCGGCCCATGCGCCTCCCTTGGCGGTGCAGCCGGTAGGCCGCGAGACCGAATGCGCGTTGCTGTACACCTCGGGCACAACCGGTCGCCCCAAGGGATGCCGCTTGCTCAATGGCTACTTCTTGCGTGCTGGCAGCTGGTACGCCACCCTCGATGGGCACTGCACCTTACGCCCTGGCCAGGAACGCATTGCCACGCCTTTGCCAGTGAACCACATGAACGCCTTGGCCTTCTCTACCATGGCCGCGCTCATGACTGGCGGGGCCTTGGTGCAGCTTGACCGGTTTCACCCCCAAACCTGGTGGGCCAGTGTGCAAGACAGCGCGGCCACCGTGGTGCATTACCTGGGTGTGATGCCAGCCATGTTGCTCGGCGCCAAGCCCCATGCCACCGACACCGCGCATCAGGTGCGCTTTGGCTTTGGGGCGGGCGTGGGCGGCGAGCAGCACGCGGCATTTGAATCGCGCTTTGGGTTTCCACTGATCGAGGCCTGGGCCATGACCGAAACTGGCGCGGTGGGGTGCGTGATTGCCAACCACGAGCCACGCCACATTGGGCAGCACGCCTTTGGCCGGCCTCAGTCGCACATGGCGTGGCGCTTGGTTGACGACGAGGGGCAGGACGTGGCCGCGGGCACGCCGGGCGAGCTGCTGGTGCGGGCCGCAGGCAACAACCCGCGCGAAGATTTTTTTGCTGGTTACCTCAAAGACCCTGAAGCCACCGAAGAGGCTTGGCAGGGCGGATGGTTTCACACCGGTGACGTGGTACGGGTTGACGCCGCGGGCTGCATGTATTTTGTTGACCGCAAAAAAAATGTGGTGCGCCGCAGCGGCGAGAACATCAGCGCGGTGGAGGTGGAAACCGTGCTGGCGCAGCACCCCCAGGTACAAGCCGCGGCCGTGGCCCCGGTGCCCGATGCGGTGCGCGGCGACGAGGTGTGCGCTTGCGTGGTGCCTAAGCAAACGCCATCGGATGCCACCGCCTGGGCGCAGGAACTGGTGCGATGGGCGCTGCAACAATTAAGTTACTACAAAGTGCCAGGCTACGTGGTGCTGGTAGACGCCTTGCCGCTGACGCTGTCGCAAAAAATCCAGCGCGGCCAACTGCGCGAAATGGCCCAGGCCGCACTGGGCCAGCCGCATGCGGTTGACACCCGATTCATGAAAAAGGGCAGTGCATGACGCGACGCGGCTACGACGACGTGGCCGTGGCGGTGCCCATTACGGTTCCGTATGTTCGGTACAGCCCGCGTAGCGCCCATTGGTTTGTGGCGCAGGCCCTAGAGCGCTTATTGGGCCACAGTGGCCTAGCCAAGGCCGATATCGACGGGCTATGCCTAAGCAGCTTTACGCTGGCCCCCGACACCGCCGTGGGCTTGCTGCAACACGTGGGACTTGGCCCGCGCTGGTTGGACCATATTCCTACCGGCGGAGCCTCAGGTGTGATGGCGGTGCGGCGTGCCGCGCGTGCGGTGCAGGCGGGCGACGTCGACATCGTGGCCTGCATTGCCGCAGATACCAACCACGTCGATACCTTTCGCCAAACCCTGGGCAGCTTTAGCCAGTTTGCGCGCGACGCCACCTACCCGTACGGCTCAGGGGGACCGAATTCGATTTTTGCCTTCATCATGGCGCACTACATGCAAAAGTACGGCGCCACCCGCGAAGATTTTGGCCATATCGCCGTGGCGCAACGCCACAACGCCTTGCGCAACCCCAACGCGTTATTTAAGCAGCCGCTTACCCTTGAGCAGTACCTCAACGCCCGCCCCATTGCCGAGCCCATTCACTTGTTTGACTGCGTCATGCCATGCGCGGGGGCCGAGGCGGTGCTGGTCATGTCCTGCGCACGGGCGCGCGACTTGGGCTTGCCGCACGCCGTGGTACGCGGTGCCATTGAGCGGCACAACGCCTTTGCCGAGGACCCGATATTTGAGCGTGGCGGCTGGCTACTCGACCGCGACGAGTTATACGCCCAAGCTGGCGCCACGCCGCAGCAGGTGGATTTTGTACAAACCTACGACGACTATCCCGTGATCTCCATGATTCAGTTTGAGGACTTGGGCTTTTGCGCCAAAGGCGAGGGCCCGGCCTTTGTGCGCTCGCACAACCTCAATTACAACGGCACCTTTGCGCACAATACGTCGGGGGGGCAGCTCTCCAGCGGGCAGGCTGGTGCCGCTGGTGGCTTTTTGGGCCTTACCGAAGCGGTGCGCCAGCTCACCGGCGCAGCCCCTGAGCGGGCGGTGCCCGGCGCCGCGTTGGGGATGGTGACAGGGTTTGGCATGGTCACCTACGACCGGTGTCTATGCACTGGCGCCTTGTTGCTGGGGGCCTCGGCATGAGCATGCCCATGCCCCCACCCAAGCGCAAAAACCCCGCGCTGCGCACCCGCCCCATGCACCCGCCACCGGCGGCGCGCAGCCGTATTGGGCTTG
>JALRBF010000011.1 GCA_023262365.1 Burkholderiaceae bacterium | reverse complement strand
TGGATGGCCGGGTCGGCCATGTCGGCGATGCTCAGCGTGCCGCCGACATCCTCCAGCAGCTCGATCTGCCCGTTCAGCGATTGCCCGCTGGCGTCACTCCGCAGTTCTACCGGCGCAGCCCTTAGCTGGCCGGCGGCCAGCAAAAACGCCCCCATGCTCGCGGCCATGCCAATGCACAGGGTCGAGACGTCGGGCTTGATGAAGTTCATGGTGTCAAAAATGGCCATGCCCGCGCTCACCGACCCACCGGGTGAGTTGATGTAGAGGTGGATGTCTTTGTCGGGGTTTTCACTTTCCAAAAACAGCAGCTGGGCCACCACCAAGTTGGCGGTTTGGTCGTTGACGCCGCCCACCATGAATACCACGCGCTCTTTGAGCAAGCGGGAGTAAATGTCGTAGGCGCGTTCGCCGCGCCCCGATTGTTCGATCACCATGGGCACCATGCCCAGGCCTTGTGTGTCGATGGCACTCATGTTTTGGCTCCGAAGGTTGTGCGGCTATTGCCCCATCACGTCGTCAAAGGGTACCACCTCGTCAACGACCTTGGCTTGCGACAGGACATGCTGCGTGACGTTGCGCTCGACCACCAGGGCTTCAACTTCGGCCATGCGGTTGCGGTCGCTGCCGTACCAGCGAATCACGTCGGCCGGACGCTCGTAGGCCGAGGCCATTTGCTCGATGTGGGCTTGCACTTGCTCGGGCTTGGCCGCAAGGTCGTGTTTTTGTACCAACTCGGCCACGATAAGGCCCAGGCGCACCCGGCGCTGGGCCTGCTCGCGAAACATGTCTTCGGGCAGCGGGGCTTTGTCGGCGTCTTTGAGGCCGCGTTGTTTGAGCTCGGCGCGGGCGTTTTCCATCAGCCGCTGAATCTCGTCTTTGATGCTGGCTTGCGGCAGGTCGAGCTCGGCGTTGTCGGCCAGGGCTTGCATGGCCGCGCCTTTGTTGCGGGCCTCAAGTCGGGTGTCGAGTTCGCGACTAAGGTTTTTTTGTATGTCTGCGCGCAAGTCGTCGGCTTGGCCCGATTCCACGCCCAACGACTTGATAAAGGCTTCGTCCACTTCGGGCAGGTGGGCGGCTTCGAGTCGCTTGAGGGTAATCACAAAGTCGGCGGTTTTGCCGGCAACTTCTTTGCCTTGGTAGTCTTCAGGAAAGGCCAACGGAAAGGTTTTGCTCTCGCCCACTTTCATGCCGGTGGCGGCTTCTTCAAAGGCCGGAAGCATTTGGCCTTCGCCCAACACAAAGCGAAAGTCGCTGGCTTGCCCCCCTTCAAAGGCCACGCCGTCGATGCTGCCGGCAAAGTCCACGGTCAGCTGGTCGCTGGCGGCCGCGGCGCTGCCTTGGGCACGCTCGGCAAACGAGCGGCGCTGTTTGCGCAACAAATCAATGGTTTTGTCCACGGCCTCGGCGGGCACCTCGCTGGTGGCGCGCTTGACTTCAACTTGGCTCAGGTCGCCCAGTTTAACTTCGGGAAAGACCTCAAACACCGCGTCAAAGTGCAGTTCGCCCACGGGGGCGCCTTCTTTTTCGGTGATGCTGGGGGTGCCCGCCACACGCAGTTGGGCTTCGGTGGCGGCCTCGCCAAAGGCTTGGCCAACTTTTTCGTTTACCACCTCCATTTGCACCGAGGCACCGTACATTTTGGCTACTACGCCCAGCGGCACCTTGCCGGGGCGAAAGCCGTCCATTTTGACTTGCCGGGCGAGCCGCTTGAGCCGATTTTCAACCTCTTGGGTAAGGGCTTGCGCTGGCACGGTGAGCGTGATTTTTCGCTCAAGTTTTTCCAGCGTTTCAACGGTTACCGCCATGGGTTCGCTCCTATTGCTTGCATGTGTTTGCATGTTGGTGGTGCGCGGGGGGGGACTCGAACCCCCACACCCTTAACGGGCGTCAGGACCTAAACCTGGTGCGTCTACCAATTTCGCCACCCGCGCATCGGGAAACCCGCCATTGTAAGGGTGTAAGCAGGCGACAATATGGGCCATGCAGAACCGCGCGGTGGGGCACTACGAAAACTTTCCGGTAGCCAGTTGGCTGTGCCCGCCGGCCATGCGCCCCGTGCTGCAGGCGCTGTACCACTTTGCACGTTACGCTGACGATGTGGCCGATGAGGGTGACGCCCCGGCGGCGCAGCGGCTGGCGACGTTGCAGGCGCTTGATGCCGGGCTGGTGGCGCTGGCGCAGCAGCCACACACGAGGGGGCTGGCGCCACCGCTGGCTGGGCTGGCCCAGCACTGGCAAGCGTGGCGCCTGCCACTGCAGCCGCTGCGCGATTTGCTTGATGCGTTTGCCCAAGACGTGCGCCATACCGCGCACGGGCTGCGCTACGCCGACGATGCGGCGCTACTGGCCTATTGCGCGCGTTCGGCCAACCCGGTGGGGCGGCTGGTGCTGCACCTGGCCGGGGTGCACGAGCCGCCGGCGCTGGCGCAAAGCGACGCCATTTGCACCGGGCTGCAGTTGATTAACTTTTGGCAGGATTTGTCGGTGGATGGGCCGCGCGGGCGGTTTTATGTGCCGCAGTCACGCTGGCTGCAGGTGGGTCTGCCGGGCGACACCGACCCGGCACAGGCGCCGCCGGCGCAGGCCCGGGCCGTGATTACGGCGCTGGTGGCCGAGGCACGCGGCCACCTGCTGCGCGGCGCGCCCTTGGCGCGGCGCGTACCGGGCCGGCTGGGGCTGGAGCTGCACGCCGTGGTCGCAGGCGGCTTGCGCGTGTGTGACCGGGTGCAGCGCATGTCGCCCGCGCCGTGGCAGCAGCGCGTGGTGCTGGGCTGGCGCGATGCCCCGGCGCTGGCGCTGGGCATGGGCAAGTTGGTGTGGCGTGGGTACACTGGCGCGACATGAGCGCCACGACCACGCCCCAACAGTATGTTCAGGCCAAGGCCGCAGGCTCGGGCAGCAGTTTTTACTACGCATTTATGTTTTTGCCCCCGCCCCGGCGTGCGGCGATTACGGCGTTTTATGCGTTTTGCCGCGAGGTTGACGACATCGTGGACGAGGTGCACGACCCCAGCGTGGCGCAAACCAAGCTGGCGTGGTGGCGCACCGAGGTGCAGCGCCTGGCCGATGGGCATCCCACCCATCCGGTCACGCTGGCGCTGCAGCCGCACATGGCGGCGCTGGCCATTCCACTGCACGCGCTGTGGGGCGTGATCGACGGCTGCCAGCAAGACCTGCGGCAAACCCGCTACAGCAGCTTTGACGAATTGCAAAGCTACGCCCACTTGGTGGCCGGGCTGGTGGGCGAGGCCGCGGCGCGTATTTTTGGCCAAACCGAGGCGGCCACCACCACCTACGCCCACACGCTGGGGCAGGCGCTACAGTTAACCAACATCATTCGCGACGTGGGCGAGGACGCCCGGCGTGGGCGGGTGTACTTACCGCAAGACGACATGCGCACCCACGGCGTGAGCGAGGCCGACTTGCTGCAGCCCCGCACCAGCCCAGCCTTGGCCGGGCTGTTGGCGTTTGAGGCGCAGCGGGCGTTGGCGCTTTACGACCAGGCGCTGGCCGCGCTGCCCCTTGCAGACCGCCGCGCCCAAAAACCCGGGCTGATGATGGCCAGCATTTACCGCCATTTGCTGCTGACCATGCAGGCCCGAGGCTTTGATGTGCTGCAGCGGCGGGCGGCCATTACGCCACTGCGCAAAATGTGGCTGGCGTGGCGGGTGCAGGCGCTGGGGCTGGTCTGGTAGTGACCAAGCGCCGGGTGGCCGTGGTGGGGGCCGGCTGGGCGGGTTGCGCCGCTGCGGTGCGCGCCGCGCAGCGTGGCTGGCAGGTTACGCTGTACGACTTGGCCGGACAGGTGGGCGGCCGCGCCCGTGCCCAACAGGCGGTTAACCCGCGCAGCCGCGACAACGGCCAACACATCATGCTGGGGGCCTACGCCCACACCTTGCAAGCCATGCGCACCGTGGGGGTTAAGCCGGCGCAAGCGTTTGCGTGCTTGCCACTGGATTTGCGCCTACCCAACGGACAAGGCTTGTGTTTGCCCAACTGGCCGGGCGCCGTGCCTGCGCCGCTGGCCGGTGCGTGGGCGCTGCTGCGCGCGCGGGGCTGGCCCTGGACCGCGCGCTTGGCACTGGCGCGGGCGCTGCGGCGCTGGACGCACCCAGGCTTTGCGCCCTACCCCGGACAAAACGTGGCGCAACTGGCGCATGGCTTACCCGAGGTGGTGTGGCGGCAATGGCTGGAGCCGCTGTGCCTAAGCGCGCTGAACCTACCACCGCACCAAGCCAGCGCCGACCTATGGGTGCGGGTGCTGGGCGATGCACTGGGCGGGCGCTGCGCCGACGCCTTGGTGTATTTGCCCCGGCTGCACCTAAGCCAGTGCTACCCCGAGCCCGCGCGGCACTGGCTGCTGCAGCGCGGCCATCAGGTTAAGCTGGGCCAACGCGTGCAAAGCCTGCACCACCAGCACGCGCAATGGCAGCTAAGCGACGGCACCACGCATGACGCGGTGGTGCTGGCCTGCGGCGCGCCGCAGGCGGCCGCGCTGGCGGCCACGTGTGCCGCCCCCGCCGCCCAGCACTGGGCGGCGGCAGCGCGCGCGCTGCAGCACACGGCCATTGCCACGGTGTGGGTAAGCGGCGCGCGCGCGCTGGCACGGCCCATGCAGCACCTGCCCAGCAACCCCGAGCAGCCGGCGCAATTTGTGTTTGACGCCGCGGCCCTGCGCGGGCACACCGGCGAGCTGGCCGCCGTGGTAAGCCACAGCACGCTGCCCAACGACGAGCTGGGGCACCGCGTGACGCAACAGCTGCGCGAGCAGCTGGCCATGCCTGGGCTGCGGCACGAGCAAACGGTGCAAGAAAAACGCGCCACCTTTGCCTGCACCCCGCAGGCCGTGCGCCCGCCCAGCGTGGTTTGGCACACGCTATGGGCGGCCGGCGACTACGTGGCCGGCCCCTACCCCGCCACCCTAGAGGGTGCGGTACGCAGCGCCCACGTGCTGCCGTTTTAAGCGGCCTCGGTCTCGGCCGCTGGCGGCACGATGGCGGCAATGATGTCGGACTGTGTGATGAGGCCGCGATGCCGCCCTTTGCCGTCCACCACGTTGGCCGTCTCCAGGCCCTCGGCGCTGAGCAAGCGCGCGGCCTCTTCAATCACCAAACTCTGCTCCACCTGCGGGCCCTCAACCGGTGCGCCGGGCTGCATCAGCGTGCGGCAACGAATCACGCGGCCACGGTTGACGTCACGCACAAACGACGCGATGTAATCGTCCGCCGGGCGCAGCACAATGCTTTGGCCCGTGCCCTGCTGCACCATTTCGCCGTCACGCAAAATGGCAATGTTGTCGCCCAAGCGCAGCGCCTCGTCCAAGTCGTGGGTAATAAACACAATGGTCTTGCCAATTTCGCCTTGCAAGTCCATCAGCACCGACTGCATGTCGCTGCGTATCAGCGGGTCCAACGCCGAAAACGCCTCGTCCATCAGCAACACCGGCGCGTCGTTGGTCAGCGCCCGGGCCAAGCCCACGCGCTGCTGCATGCCGCCTGAGAGCTGGTTGGGGTAGTTGTCCTCGTAGCCCGCTAGGCCCACCCGGTCAATCCAGCGCGCGGCCTCTTCGCGCCGTGCTTTGCGCCCCACGCCTTTGACTTCTAGGCCAAACTGCACGTTCTCCATCACGGTGTAATGCGGAAACAGCGCAAAGCGCTGAAACACCATGGCCGTGGAGCGGCGGCGAAACTCGCGCAACGCCTTGGCCCCCAACGCCATGATGTTCTCGTCTCCTACCCACACCTCGCCTTCGGTGGGGTCGATCAGGCGATTAATGTGCCTAATGAGCGTGCTTTTGCCCGAACCCGATAAGCCCATGACCACCTGAATCGCCCCGGGCTTCATGTCAAGGTTGATGTTGCGCAAGCCCAGCACGTGGCCGTGGTTGTCGCGCAACTCGTCTTTGGACAAGCCCTGGTGCACCAGCGGCATCACCGCCGCGGGGTTGGGGCCAAACACTTTGTACAGGTTTTTGATGCTCACGCCGACCGAGCTGGCCACCACGTCGGTCTCGGCGGCGGGTAAAGAGGCGGTTGAATCAGCCATGAACCACCTCCAGGTGCCGTTGCAGCCGCTTGCCGTAGGCCTGCGAAATGCGGTCAAAGATGATGGCAATGCCCACAATGGCCAAGCCGTTGAACATGCCCAAGGTGAAGTACTGGTTGGAGATGGCCTTGAGCACCGGCTGGCCCAGGCCTTGCACGCCAATCATGGAGGCAATCACCACCATGGACAACGCCAGCATGATGGTTTGGTTGATGCCCCCCATGATGGTGGGCAGCGACAGCGGAAACTGTACCTTAAAGAGCTTTTGCCAGTACGAGGTGCCAAAGGCATCGGCGGCCTCTAGCATGTCTGCCGGCACCAGGCGTATACCCAGGTTGGTGAAGCGAATCACCGGGGGGATAGAAAAAATCACCACTGCAATTAAGCCTGGCACCTTCCCAATACCCAACAGCATCACCACCGGAATCAAGTACACAAAGCTGGGCATGGTTTGCATCACGTCCAGCACAGGGGATACCACACGCTGCAAAGGATCGTAGCGACTCATGAGCACACCGATCGGTAGCCCAAGCGCCAACGACACCAGGGTGGAGACAAACACCATCGATACCGTCTTCATGGTGTCTTCCCACATCCCGAAAATTCCGATCACAACCATCGTGAGCACAGAGCCAAGGACGATTTTCCAGTTCCTGCTCGCCATCCAAGCCAGAGCGGCCAGTCCCGCCAAAATAATGAGCCAAGGGGACTCCGTCAATAACGACTCTGACCAAAGCAAAAAGTCGCGCAGGGGCATAAAGAGGTTTTCCCAGAACTCACCGTACTCCCGCGTGAATTGGCGAAACCCCAAGTCGATGCCCTTCTTGATCTCCCGGAGGGCACCTCGTGATAGCGCTGGAAATTCTTCTAGCCAGTCCATTGACCTGTACTCCTAAAAACAAAACGCCCGCGTCGACCGACGCAGGCGTTAGACCCCCGCCTCAGCGGGGGTCGTAAGGCAATTAAAGAGCAGCCTTGATTTTCTTGGCAGCGGCAGGGCTCACCCACTTTTGCCACACCTGCGGATAGGTCTTCAAGAAGTGGACTGCGCCATCTTCCCCGGTGGCTTGATTATCGGTCATCCAAGCCATTAGCTGACCAACGGTCTGGTTGTCCCAACCGCGTGTGGCGAGGTAGTTGTACGCGTCCCCGCCAGCTTTCTTGAAGCGGTCGGTTACAACGGTGTAAACCTCTGCTACAGCCCAATCGTTTTTCTTGGGGTTCGCACAGTCGGCCTTGGAGTTACACGAATTCCAGTTGGCCTTGTTGTGCGGCACGCCAGCGTTGAGCTTGACCATTTCGTACTTGCCCAAGATAGAGGTTGGGGCCCAGTAGTAGCCCAGCCAGCCTTGCTTGCGCTCAAAAGCCTTGGCAATCGAGCCATCCAGGCCAGCGGCCGAGCCGGTATCAATCAGCACGAAGCCCTTGCCCTCGGCACCCCAAGCCTTAAAAGCGTTGGCCGTGCTGAGCTGGCAGTTCCAGCCGGACGGGCAGTTGTGTACGCCGCCCTTGCCCTTGGCCTCGGCCGCAGGGAACAAATCGGGGCGCTTGAGCGCGTCGTCAATGGTCTTGATGCCAGGGTTGGCATCTGCCACGTACTTGGGAATCCACCAGCCTTCAACGCCGCCGTCAGGCAGCGACTTGGCCGCATAGTGCAAACGTCCCTCTTTTACCGCCGCGTCCAGCGGCTCGCGCACCGAGTTGATCCACGCCTCAGGCGCCACGTCGGGCTCGCCCTTCTCCATCATGGAGGTCAGCGTGGGCATTGTGTCGCCAGGGACGATCTCCACTTTGCAACCGTAGCCTTCTTCAAGAATCATTTTGTCCACGGCGGCCAAAACTTCAGCCGACTGCCAGTTCATGTTGGCAACCGTAACACGGCCACACGCCGCCGCAGCGGAGGTGGAGAGGGCGGCAGCCAGCGCTGCCGCGGCAAAAAGTCCTAGGGATTTTCGGGTCATATGACGCCTCCTTGGGGTTGATAAAACAACCCCTAATATACCCTATCGTCTAAGTAAACTATTGTTTATGCATTTTTGTGCATATATGAACCAGCTGACTCCACCAAAACGGCGCGGTAACAGGTTCGCGACCGACGACATCCCCCCTGGCCGCATGGGGGTGCGGAGTGGGCCAAAATACGCCATGCGTTTTGAAACCGAACCCCCGTACCGCCACGGTAGCGTGCCGCGCACGGCCGTGCTGCTGTGCAACCTGGGCACGCCCGATGCGCCCACGGCGCCGGCACTGCGGCGATACCTGGCCGAATTTTTGAGCGATCAGCGGGTGGTGGAGATTCCGCGGCTGCTGTGGTGGCCGATTTTGCACGGCATTATTTTGCGCGTGCGGCCCAAACGCTCGGCAGCCAAGTACGCCAGCATTTGGACGCCCGAGGGCTCGCCGCTGCTGCGCTGGACGCTGCGCCAAGCCCAAGGGCTGGCCCAGCGGCTGGGCCCGCACGTGCAGGTGCGCGCGGCCATGCGCTACGGCAACCCGTCGGTGGCCTCGCAGCTTGAGGCGCTGCGGGCCGAGGGCGTAACCCGTGTGCTGGTGCTGCCGGCCTACCCCCAGTACAGCGGCACCACCAGCGCCAGCGTGGCCGATGCCGTGTACCAGTGGGCCGCCCGGGCGCGCTGGGTGCCCGAGCTGCGGTTTGTTAACGCCTACCACGACCACCCGGCCTACATTGACGCGCTGGCGCAGCGGGTGCAGACCCATTGGGCCGCGCACGGGCGCAAGGCGCACTTAATCATGAGCTTTCACGGCGTGCCCGCACGCACCCTGGAGCAGGGCGACCCCTACCACTGCCAGTGCCACAAAACAGCGCGGCTGCTGGCCGAGCGCCTGGGGTTGGCGCGGGCCGATTACACGGTCACGTTTCAATCTCGCTTTGGCAAGGCCAAGTGGTTGGAGCCCTACACCGAGCCCACTCTGGTGCGCATGGCGCAAGAGGGGCGAACCAGCGCGGAGGTTTTTTGCCCGGGCTTTACCAGCGACTGCCTAGAGACGCTGGAGGAAATTGCCATGGAGGTGCAGGCGGCGTTTCGTGAAGCCGGGGGCACCGACTTTGCGTACATTGAGGCACTTAACGATGCCCCGGCGTGGCTTGACGCGCTGGCCGCCGTGGCCACGCAGCACATGCAGGGTTGGCCGGCCCCTGACCACGACGACACCAGCCCCGAGGCCCGCGCCGCGCAACGCGAGGCGGCCCTGGCCATGGGCGCGAACAACTAGCCCTTGGTTTGGGCGGGGTCGTCCTCGCCAGGCCAGTCGCGTATGTAGGCCTTGAGCATGCGGTTTTCAAAGTTTTGGCTGTCCACCACGGCTTTGGCCACGTCGTAAAAGCTGATCACCCCCATCAACATGGCTTGGTCCATCACCGGCATGTAGCGCGCGTGGCGCTCGAGCATCATGCGCCGCACTTCGTCGAGTTCGGTGGCCTGGGTACAAGTAAGCGGGGCGTCGTCCATGGCCGCGCGCACCGTGCTGTTGCCCAAGGCCGCGCCGTGCTGGTGCAAGTGGTTAATCACTTCACGAAAGGTAAGCATGCCCTCGAGCACGCCGTGGGACATGACCACCAACGAGCCGATGTCGTGGCTGGCCATGAGCTCAACGGCCTCGGTAAGCGATTGGTCTGGACGCACGGTGTACAGCGTGTTGCCCTTGACGCGCAAAATGTCACTGACTTTCATGGTTTGCCTCCTCTTGGCCGCTTGGCTGCGGTTACGATGAATATACCGGACTTTGACTAGGAGAAGCCATGGCTGGCGCAGCCAACCCCAACTTTGACACGCTGGCGCTGCACGCCGGCGCACAACCCGACCCCACCACCGGCGCGCGCGCGGTGCCGTTGCACCTAAGTACCTCGTTTGTTTTTCGCAGCGCCGACGACGCCGCGTCGCTTTTTAACCAAGAGCGCGGTGGGCACGTGTACAGCCGTATCAGCAACCCCACCAACGCCGTGCTGGAGCAACGTGTGGCCGCACTTGAGGGCGCCTGCGGCGCGCTGGCCTTTGCCAGCGGGCAGGCCGCGCTGCACGCCAGCATCACCACGCTGCTTGGTGCGGGCGACCACATCGTGGCCAGTCGCGCGCTGTACGGCGGCTCGCACAACTTGCTGCACTACACCCTACCGCGCTTTGGCATTGACACCACCTTTGTTGACCCCAACCAGCCCGACGCCTGGCGCGCGGCGCTGCGGCCCAACACGCGGCTGCTGTTTGGCGAGACCGTGGGCAACCCCGGCAACGACGTGCTGGATTTGGAGACCATTGGCGCGCTGGCGCACGACAACGGGCTGCCGCTGTTAGTTGACGCCACGCTAACCCCCCCGTGGCTGCTGCAACCCATGCGCCACGGCGCCGATTTGGTGATGCACTCGGCCACCAAATTCTTAAGCGGCCACGGCACGGTCATCGCGGGTGTGGTCTCGGACAGCGGCGCCTTTGATTGGGAGACGTCGGGCAAGTTTCCTACCCTGAGCGAACCCTACGAAGGCTTTCATCACATGGTGTTTACCGAAGAGGCCACCGTGGGTGCGTTTTTGCTGCGCGCGCGGCGCGAGGCCCTGCGCGACTTTGGCGCCTGCCTCAGCCCGCACTCGGCGTGGTTGGTGCTACAGGGGCTGGAGACGCTGCCGTTGCGCATGGCCAGGCACATGAGCAACACCGAGCGGGTGGTCGAATTTTTGGCCGCGCACCCCATGGTGGCACGGGTGGGCCACCCCATGCTGCCCAGCCACCCCAGCCACGCCCTGGCTCAACGCCTGCTGCCGCGCGGGGCGGGTTCGGTGTTTAGCTTTGACCTACGCGGCAGCCGCGCACAGGGCATGGCTTTTATTGAAGCGCTGCAGTTGTTTAGCCATTTGGCCAACGTGGGCGACGCGCGCAGCCTAGTGATTCACCCGGCCAGCACCACGCATTTTCGAATGAGCGACGCGGACTTGGCTGCTGCTGGCATTGGCGCGGGCACCATTCGGCTCTCGATTGGGCTAGAAGACGCCGACGATTTAATTGACGACCTCAAGCGTGCCCTGCGCGCAGCCGAGAAAGCGGGTAACGCATGAAGATTGCATGCCCTTGGGGCCAAGCCTACGCTTATACGGGTGGCCGGCCGTGGGTGGCCGGGCAGCCCACCGTGCTGCTGATTCACGGCGTGCTCAACGACCACAGCGTGTGGATTTTGCAAAGCCGTTACCTGGCGCACCATGGCGCCAACGTGCTGGCCGTGGACCTGCCCGGCCATGGTCGCAGCACGGGCCAGCCGTGCGCCAGCATCGAGGCCTACGCCGCGGCCTTGCTGCAGTGCTTGCAAGCCGCTGGCGTCACCCAAGCCGCCGTGGCCGGGCACAGCATGGGCTCGTTGATTGGCCTGGAGATGGCCGCGCAAGCGCCGCAGTGCATCAGCCGCTTGGCGCTGGTGGGCACGGCTTACCCCATGCGCGTGGCACCGGCCCTGCTGCAAGCCGCGCAAGACGACCCGCCGCGTGCCATGGCCATGGTTAACACTTTTAGCCACAGCACCTTAGCGCCGCCGCCCTCGGCGCTGGGCCCGGGCACCTGGACATACGGCGCGCTGGACGCGCTGATGAAGCGGGTGCTAGCCAGCAACCGCGAGCACAACGTGTTTGCCCAAGGCTTTTTGGCCTGCGACAGCTACCAAGGCGCGCCCGACGCTGCAGCCAAGGTGCAGTGCCCGGTGCGCTTGGTGCTGGGCAAGCGCGACCAAATGACGCCCCCCAAAGCCGCCGCCAGCTTGCAGGCGGCCCTGCCCCAGGCCGACACGGTGCTGGTAGAGGCCGGCCACGCGCTGATGACCGAAGCCCCCGAGCCCACGCTGCGGGCCCTGCACCCGTGGCTGCTGAGCGCGTGATGGGTGGGCCCGTGATTACGCCACCCATGGCCCCCGCGCAGGCCTTGGCCATGGCGCAGACCTTTGACTTGCGGGCGCTGGATGCCGCCTTTTTGGCCAACCCCTACCCGGTGTACGACGCGCTGCGTCAAACGCGGCCGGTGGCGCAGTTGCCTGATGGCAGTTTTTTTCTGACACGACACGCCGACTTGGTGGCGGTGTACCGCGATGCCCAAAGCTTTTACGCCGACAAGCACGAAGAATTTGCCCCCAAATACGGCGAGGGTACGCCGCTGTACGAGCACCACACCACCAGCTTGGTGTTTAACGACCCGCCGCTGCACACCCGGGTGCGCGGCATCATCATGGGCGCGCTCACACGCCGCGCGATTGCCGACTTGGCACCGGGGCTGCGCCAGTTGGTAAGCGATTTGCTTGACCGCTTGCAAGCCCGCGGCGGCGGCGACTTGATTGACGACTTTGCCTCGGCGATTCCAGTGGAAATTATTGGCAACTTGCTGGCCGTGCCGCACGCCGATCGCGGCCCGCTGCGCGAGTGGTCATTGGCGATTTTGGGCGCCCTGGAGCCCACACTCAGCGCCGCCCAACTGCAGCGCGGACAAGACAGCGTGCGCGACTTTACCCAGTACCTGCGCGGGTTGGTGGCGCACCGGCGCGCGCATCCGCTGGACCCGCAGCGCGATGTACTAACGCGCTTGATTGCGGGCGACGCCAACGGCCAAGCGCTAAGCGAAACCGAATTGCTGCAAAACTGTATTTTTTTGCTCAACGCCGGACACGAGACCACCACCAACCTGATTGGCAACGCCTTGGTGGCGCTGTGCGAATGGCCACAAGCCCGTGCGGGGCTGCTGGCGTCGCTGCAGGCCTGCGCGGCACAAAGCCCCGAAGAAGAAGTGTTGATGGTGCCAGCAGTTGATGAATTTTTGCGCTTTGAGTCGTCCAACCAATTGGGTAACCGCCGCGCGCGTACGCGCACCGTAATGGGCGGCGTCGCGCTGCCTGAAGGCGCGCGCCTTACCTTGTGCATTGGCGCGGCCAACCGCGACCCCGAGGTATTTGCCCAGCCCCATACCCTTGACCTGCAGCGCCAACCCAACCGGCACCTGGCGTTTGGTTTTGGCACGCATCAGTGTGCCGGGCTCAGCCTGGCGCGGCTTGAGGGGATGGTGGCGCTGTCCATGTTTTTACGACGCTTTCCGCGCTACGCGCTAAGCGCTGCACCCACGCGTGGCGAGCGGGCGCGGTTTAGGGGCTTTTTGCACGCACCGTTTACCACGCAGGGCTAAGCGTGTGGGCCTTATGATTGGCACGCATGAACGCGCCACCCCCTAACCCCATGTCACCCCACGTGCAGCAAACCCAGCGCGCCAGCGTGGCGCTGTTGCTGGCGTTGATCGCGCTGGGTCTGGCGTGGGAGCTGTGGCTGGCGCCGCTGCGTCCTGGGGGCTCATGGTGGGCGCTTAAGGTGCTGCCACTTTGTGTACCACTGGCGGGCTTGCTTAAACGGCGCATGTACACCTTTCGCTGGCTCAGCCTGTTGGTGTGGTTGTACTTTTTAGAGGGGGTGGTTCGCGGCACCACCGAAAGCGGCCTGGGGCTGCTGCTGGCGTGGCTGCAGGTGGCGCTGTGCGTGGCGCTGTTTGTGGCTTGCGCGGCGCACGTGCGGCTGCGGCTGCGCGATGCGCAAGAGACCGCGTATGGCTGATGTGCTGGCCGCACTGCGCGAGGCGGTAGGCCCCGAGCATGTGCTAACCGGGGCCGACTGCGCCAGCTACGAGCGCGATTGGCGCGGCCGCCAACCCGGGCGCGCCTTGGCCGTGGTGCGCCCACGCCACACCCAAGAGGTGGCCGCCGTGGTGCGCCAATGCGCCGCGCACGGCACGCCCATCGTGCCCCAGGGGGGCAACACCGGCTTGGCCATGGCCAGCACGCCCGACACCAGTGGCACGGCCGTGGTGCTCAGCCTCACGCGCATGCACCGCCTGCGCGCGCTGGACGCGGCCAACCTGACCATGACGCTGGAGGCCGGTTGCGTGCTGCAACAAGCGCAGCGCTGGGCCGCCGAGGCCAACTTGCTGTTGCCGCTAAGCCTGGCCTCTGAGGGCAGCTGCACCATTGGCGGTAACTTGGCCACCAACGCCGGGGGCACCCAGGTGCTGCGCTTTGGCAACGCGCGCGACCTTTGCCTAGGGCTGGAAGTGGTAACGGCACAGGGGCAGGTATGGCATGGGCTAACCGGGCTGCGTAAAGACAACACCGGCTACGACCTACGCCACCTGATGGTGGGCAGCGAGGGCACGCTGGGCATCATCACCGCGGCCACGCTTAAGCTGTACCCCATGCCAGCGGCACGCCTGACGGCGTGGGCGCGGGTGCCCAGCGTGACCGCGGCAGTGGCGCTGCTGGGCATGGCCCAGCGGCGCTTGGACGCCGCGCTCACCGGCTTTGAGATGATGGGGCAACAAGCGCTGGCCCTTACGGCACGGCAACTGCCGCAGCTGCATATTCCGTTTAACGGCAAGGGCCCTTACGCCGTGCTGCTTGAGGTAAGCGATGCACACGCCGAGGCGCGCGCGCGTCAAGGCCTTGAGGACACGCTGCAAGAAGCCCTTGAGGCCGAGCACGCCAGCGACGTGGTGATTGCCCAAAACCTGCAACAAGCCCAAGCCATGTGGCACGTGCGCGAGAGCATTCCGCTGGCGCAAGCCCAAGAGGGGCTAAACATTAAGCACGACATTGCCCTGCCCGTGTCGCAGCTGGCGGCTTTTGTGCAGCACACCGACACCGCACTGCAGCGCGCCGTGCCAGGAGCCAGGCTGGTGAATTTTGGCCATCTGGGCGATGGCAATTTGCACTACAACGTGCAAGCGCCCGAGGGCGGCGACGCCGCGGCGTTTTTGCACGCACACGAGGGCGCCATCAACGCCTTGGTGTACGAGGCGGTGGCCGCGCACGGGGGCTCGTTTTCTGCCGAGCACGGCGTGGGGCGGCAAAAGGCAGCAAGTTTGCAACAATACAAAGACGGCACCGCTTTGGGCATGATGCACGCCATTAAGCAGGCGCTGGACCCGCACAATCTACTTAACCCTGGCGCGGTGCTTCGCGCCAACGCCACATGACCGACCGACCCATACGCTCCCAATACGAAGACATGATGCGCCACGTGTTCACCCACGGCGTGGCCAAGTCCGACCGCACCGGCACCGGCACGCGCAGCGTGTTTGGGCATCAAATGCGGTTTGACTTGAGCGAGGGGTTTCCTTTGGTTACCACCAAAAAGGTTCACCTTAAATCGATTATTTACGAGCTGTTGTGGTTTTTGCGCGGCGACAGCAACGCCACATGGCTGCAACAGCACGGCGTAACCATTTGGGATGAGTGGGCCGCCGCCGATGGCGACTTGGGCCCGGTGTATGGCAAACAGTGGCGCAGTTGGCCCACGCCTGACGGCGGGCACATTGATCAAATCAGCCAGGTGGTGCAGCAGCTGCAAACCAACCCCGACTCGCGCCGCATGGTGGTCAGTGCGTGGAACGTGGCCGACCTTGGCCGCATGGCGCTGATGCCCTGCCATGCGTTGTTTCAGTTTTATGTGGCGCAGGGCAAGCTCAGCTGCCAGCTGTACCAGCGCAGCGCCGATATTTTTTTGGGTGTGCCCTTTAATATTGCCAGCTACGCGCTGCTTACGCACATGTTGGCGCAGCAGTGCAACCTTGAGGTGGGCGACTTTGTTTGGACCGGTGGCGACTGCCACATTTACGACAACCACCACGAGCAAGTGCAATTGCAGTTGCAGCGCGCGCCGTACCCCTACCCCACGCTGCACATCCGGCGCCGGGCGCCCACGCTGTTTGACTACGCGTTTGACGACTTTGAGGTGGCCGACTACCGGTGCCACGCGGCGATTAAAGCGCCGGTGGCGGTGTAGCCTGCACGCGGCACCGGTGTGAGCACCCTAACGCGACAACAATCGTGGGCGCTGATTGGCCTGACGATTTTTTGGGGCCTGAATTGGCCCATGATGAAGTTGTCACTGCAGCAAATCACGCCGCTGTACTTTCGCGCCATCACCATGACGCTGGGGGCGCTGAGTTTGCTCGCATACGTGCGCTGGGCCGAGGGCTCGGTGTGGCCGGCGCGGCGCGATTGGTTAACGCTGGCGCTGCTGATGCTACCCAACATCCTGGCCTGGCATACGCTGTCAATTTTTGGCGTGCAAGAACTGGCCTCAGGCCGCGCGGCGGTGCTGGGCTTTACGATGCCGGTGTTCACCGTGGTGCTGGGCAGCTTGTTTTTTGGCCAAGCCATGACGCGGCGCACCCTGCTGGCCGCGGCCTTGGCGCTTGGCTCAGTGGCGCTGCTGCTGTGGCACGAGGCCTCGCACCTAAGCGGGCGCCCAGCGGGTGTGCTGTGGATGCTGCTGGCCGCGCTAAGCTGGGCCGTGGGCACGCTATGGATGCGGCGCGCCAACACCCAAGCCAGCCCGCTGCGCATCACGGTGTGGATGCTGCTGTTGTGCTGCCCGATTTTGTGGGTGGCCGCCATGGGCACCGAGCCCGTGCCCGCCCTGGCCCGCTTTACCCCGGTGATGTGGGCCAGTTTGGCCTGGGGCGTGTGGGTGAATTTTGGCCTCAGCCAGGTGCTGTGGTTTGGGCTTGCGCGCAGTTTGCCCCCAGCCACCAGCACCATGAGCATTTTGGCCGTGCCGGTGCTGGGCACGCTGTTTGCCACCGTGGTGGTGGGTGAAGTGCCGGTGTGGCAAGACTGGATTGCGCTGGGGCTGGTGGCCGTGGCCATTGCCACCGTGCTGTTGCCCAGCCGGGGCGCGCGAGGGGCGCAATGAAACTGGCGCTAATTTGGGCCCAGGCCAACCACGGCGTGATTGGCCACCAAGGCCGTATGCCCTGGCACTTACCCGAAGACTTGGCGCATTTTCGCACCCTTACCCAAGGCGCCCCGGTGCTGATGGGGCGCAAAACCTGGGATTCGTTGCCCGCGGCGTTTCGGCCGTTGCCCAAACGCCACAACCTGGTGCTGACGCGCCAACCCGATTGGGCCGCGCCGGGTGCGCACCCATGCGCCTCGATGACCGAGGCGCTGGCGCTGGCTGGGCAACTGCAGCCCAAGGCCTCGACCCTGTGGGTAATGGGTGGCGCGCAGTTGTACGCGCAGGCGCTGCCCTTGGCCAGCCGAGTGGAGCGTACCGTGATTGCGCTGGAGGTGGCGGGCGACACCTGGGCCCCCGAGCTCACCCAACCGCCTTGGCAACTGGTGCAACGTGAGGCACACGTGGCGGCCAATGGACTGCGGTATGCTTTTGAGCGCTTTCACTCTACCCATGCCCCATGACCGCCCCGCCCCGCCTTGACCTGCAACACGTGAGCAAACGCTACCCGGGCGTGCTGGCCAACGACGACGTAAGCCTGCAAGTGGCCGCCGGCTCGCTGCACGCGGTGTTGGGCGAAAACGGCGCGGGTAAATCCACGCTGATGAAGATGATTTACGGCTCGGTCAAACCCGACCAAGGCGTGATGCACTTCAACGGCAACGAGGTGCGCATACGCGACCCGCGCCATGCACGGGCACTGGGCATCAGCATGGTGTTTCAGCACTTCAGTTTGTTTGACTCGATCAGCGTGGCCGAAAACGTGTGGCTGGGCCTAGACCAGCGGCTGACGCTGGCCGAGGTGTCACAGCGCATCCGCGACAAAGCGCAAGCCTACGGCCTACCCATTGACCCCGAGCAACCCGTGCACAGCCTAAGCACGGGCGAGATGCAGCGTGTGGAGATCATCCGCGCGCTGCTTACCGAGCCGCAGCTGCTCATCCTGGACGAGCCCACCTCGGTGCTCACACCGCAGGCCGTGGACAAGCTGTTTGTGGTGCTGCGCCAATTGGCCAGCGAGGGCTGCAGCATTTTGTACATCAGCCACAAGCTGCACGAGATACGCGCACTCTGCACCCATTGCACGGTGCTGCGTGGCGGGCGGGTCAGTGGCGAATGCATACCCAGCCAAGAAACCAATGCCTCCCTGAGCCAGATGATGATTGGCAGCGAGCCGCCCGCATTGGTTCACCACAGCACCCCGCCTGGTGAAGTGGTGTTGGAGGTTCGCCAACTCAGCCTGCCACGTGCCGACCCCTTTGGCATGAACCTTTCCCCCTTGAATTTGCAAGTGCGTCGAGGCGAAATCGTGGGCATTGCGGGCGTGTCTGGCAATGGCCAACGCGAGCTGTTGTATGCCTTGAGCGGCGAGGACACCCGCGCCCCTGCCGACAGCATTC
>JALRBF010000375.1 GCA_023262365.1 Burkholderiaceae bacterium | reverse complement strand
GCAAACCCAGCGGTGGCCGATACCGTGGCCACCGCCATGCCGCCAGGTAGCCAGCCAAGCCAGCGCTTGGCGGCTTCAAAGAGGGTGCGGGTCATACCAGCAAAGTAGGCTAGGTAGCCGATCAAAATAAACACCGGAATCAAACCCAACACATGGGTGGCGGTTTTTGAGTGCGGCACTTGCCCTGCCAGTTTGAGGGTGACGGTGAAGGCACGGTCAAAGCTCATGCCTTTTTCCATCATAAAAAACGCAAGCAACCCCACCATGCCTATCAGGGCCGTGGCAAAGGCCACGCGCATGCCCGCCACCACCAGCACCAGCAGCACCATGGATAAAAATACGCTAACTTCCAATGCGGTCATGGCGCTTAGTCTTTGCTCATGGACAGGGCGGTGTTGGCTTCGTTTTTGGCCACTGCCTCGGGGTCTTCAATCAAAGGCACGGCCACCGGTTGGTCGCCGCCATGCTGCACCGCGCGGCTGTACGCCAGCAATTGCAGCACCAGCCGCACCAGCAGCATGCTGAGCATAATCGGCACCACCACCTTTACCGGCCAGGTGGGGATTTGTAAATCGTCGGTGGTGTCGCCCAGCGTAAAAGCACGCAAGGCGTGGTCCCACGACCCGTAGATCAACGCCGTGGTCAGTAGCCCAGCCAGTAGCACGCTAAACCATTCAAACACCCAAAGCAGGCGTCCCTTGAGCCGACCCACCAAAATATCCATGCGAATGTGGTTGCCCACGCGCTGGCAAAACGCAATGCCAAAAAATGCCATCAACGGCACCAACTGTTGCATCACAGCCACGTAGCCCGGTATGGGCATGTTCAGCAGTTTGCGCCCTAAGATGTTGACTACTGAAATCAGCATCGCCAAAAAAATGCTGGCCCCACCCAGCGCAGCCAAGGCCGACTCGATTTTGCCCAAGCCTTGGTCGGCGCGGCTGAGCCAGCTTGAGTCGGTAAGGATGTTGGTGGGTGTGGACATAACAACAAAGGCCGCCGAGGCCCTCATGACGTGCCTCGGACAGCCTTGTAGCGCGGCGTATTACTTTTTAAGTTTAGCCAGTGCGTTCACAGTAAAGTCGTAAAGCTCTTGCCCAGGCAAGCCCTTGGCCTTCATGTCGGCAATCCAGGCGTCGCGAACGGGGTCGGCCGCGGCGGCCTTGATGGCGCCCACCACGGCGGGCGAGAGTTTCACCACCTCAATGTTGCGTTCTTTGAGCTTGGCGTCCCACTTTTTGTAGGTCTCGTTGTACGTGGTGTAGTAGAACTCCATGGCCTCAGGCACCGAACCCAGCAGCGCCTCTCGGTGCTTGGCCGACAAGCCGTTGAGCGCATCGGTGTTCACCACCACCGGGCAGTTCACCGAGCCGGGGTTGAAGTTGGATGTCCACCACTTCGCGATGTCCACCGTGCGAAACGACAGGTGCGCGTGTGGGGCAAAGGCCACCGAATCCACCACACCCGTCTCGAGTGCCGTGTAGGCCTCGGACGACGTGACGGAGGTAGGCACCGCGCCGATGCGCTTCATGGCGTCACCAATGCCCCCAGTGGCGCGCGAGCGGTGACCCTTGAAGTCAGCCACCGTGGTGGGTGCTTTGCCCACGCCGGCAAGGTTGTACTGGGGCAGTGGCGAGGCCATGAGAATGGTGGCGTTCCAGCGCGCCAGGTCTTTGACGGCCGCTGGGTGCTTGTACACCGCCATATCCAGTGCGCCCTCTTGACGAAGCGTCTCGACTCCTAAGAAGGGCAGGTCAAGCACCATCAGGGTCGGGTTTTTGTCGGGGTGATAGGCCGAGCAAAACTGTGCCATCTCAAACGCACCAATCGAGATACCGTCCAGATTCTCCGTATTCTTGGACAGACCACCATACGAAATGTTGAGTTTGAACTCGCCGTTGGTTTTCTTTTGAACCAACTCGTCAAGTTTGTGAATGTGTTCGGTAAACGCGCGGCGCTTGCCCCACACCGATACGTTCCACTCCAGCGCGTACGCGGGCAGGCTCAGGCCCACGGCCACGGCGCCAAGGGCAACCAGTTTGGTTAGGGATTGGGTCATGGTTATCTCCTCAAAACAGAACCGGAATTGTGCCCCATTTTGCGGGGCGCGGCGGCTTCGCCCCTCGACTCGACAGGGATTGAAAGGGCAAAAACTGGGGTTTACCCCAGGGTGGCCAAGGCCGCTTGGGTTTGCTCGCTGGCTTGTTGCAACGCCTCGGCGTGGGCGCTGGCTTGGGGTAGCAGGGCTGGGGTATGCGGTGCGGCACGTGCCTGTGACTCGATGCGTGCGGCCACGTCGCGTAGCGCCACCAATCCCAGCACGGCGCAACCGCCTTTGAGCTTGTGCGCTTGGTCGCCCAGTTCTCGCCGATCGGGTTGGATTTTGATGGGCAGGGAGATTATATTGAAGCAAATTCTGTTACAGC
>JALRBF010000172.1 GCA_023262365.1 Burkholderiaceae bacterium | reverse complement strand
CATCGAGGCAGCCCGCCGCGTGTGCCCGGTCGTGGCCTACGTCCGCGGGACCTGCGCCTCGGCGGCTTACTGGCTGGCGTCGGCCTGCGACCGGATCGTCGCCGCCCGTACCGCCACGGTCGGTGGACTTTAAGCCAAACTCGCCAAACGCCACGCTGTTGCCACGGGTGGCAATGCCGGTATTGCGGCCTTTGTGTTCCTTGCGGTACTTACGACGCGCAGGTTGCAGCATGCTTATTCTCCTTTGCCGTCCGCAGCAGCAGCGGGCGCGGCTTTACGGACGCGCTTAACGGCGGGTTTAACCTCGGCGGTTGCCTCGGCGGGTTTGTCACTGCCATCGTCGGCGGCGCCCGCAGCACGACGGGTCGTGCCACGACGGGCGCCATCGCGGCGCGGGCCACGGGGCTTGCGTTCTTCATCTTGGCGCGGCTCGGCAGCCACGGCGGGGGCGTCGCTTCGTCCCAGCGTATCGCCTTTGTAGACCCACACCTTCACACCAATGATGCCGTAGGTGGTGGTGGCTTCAGAAAAGCCGTAGTCCACGTCGGCACGCAGCGTATGCAAGGGCACACGCCCTTCGCGGTACCACTCGGTGCGGACAATCTCGATGCCGTTGAGGCGCCCCGAGGACATGATTTTGATGCCCTGCGCGCCCATGCGCATCGCGTTTTGCATGGCCCGCTTCATGGCACGGCGAAACATGATGCGCTTTTCAAGCTGTTGCGTGATGCTGTCGGCAATCAGTTTGGCGTCGATTTCGGGCTTGCGCACTTCCTCGATGTTGACAGCCACTGGCACACCCAACTGGTCGCTGAGGTCTTTCTTCAAGCGCTCAATGTCTTCGCCTTTGCGGCCAATCACCACACCCGGACGGGCTGAAAAAATGGTGATCCGGGCGTTTTTGGCTGGGCGCTCAATTTGCACCCGCGAGACGGCAGCGTTTTTTAATTTCTTTTTGAGGTACTCACGAACCTTGATGTCCTCGGCCAGCATACCGGCAAAATTGCGGTTGCTGGCGTACCAACGGCTGGCCCAATTGCGCGACACCGCAAGGCGGAAGCCGGTGGGGTTGATTTTTTGTCCCATACTGGTTTGACCTCTTAGTTGCCGACCGACACGTAAATGTGGCAGGTTGGCTTGCTGATGCGGTTGCCACGGCCTTTGGCGCGTGCCGTGAAACGTTTGAGCGTGGCGCCCTGCTCGACGTGTATGGTTTTCACCTTTAGCTCGTCGATGTCAGCGCCGTCGTTATGCTCGGCATTGGCGATGGCCGATTCCAGCGCCTTTTTCACAATGCCGGCCGCCTTCTTTTGGGTAAACGTGAGAATGTTGAGCGCCTGGTCGACCTTTTTGCCTCGAATGAGGTCGGCCACCAAACGCCCTTTGTCCACAGAGAGGCGAACGCCTCGTACAACACAGCGGGTTTCCATCATGCGTCCTTATTTCTTGGCCTTTTTGTCAGCCGGGTGGCCTTTAAAGGTTCGGGTCAACGAAAACTCACCCAATTTGTGCCCCACCATTTGGTCGGTGATGTAAACCGGCACGTGTTGCCGGCCGTTGTGCACCGCAATGGTCAGCCCAATGAACTCGGGCAGAATGGTGGAACGACGCGACCAGGTTTTGATGGGCTTTTTGTCGTTGGTCGATACAGCCTTTTCCGCCTTGACCATCAGGTGATGGTCAACGAATGGGCCTTTTTTCAGTGAACGGGTCATGCGAGGGCCTCTTACTTCTTACGACGCGACACGATCATGTTCTGCGTGCGGCGATTGTTGCGGGTACGGTAGCCTTTGGTCAGGTTGCCCCATGGGTCAACCGGCGCTTGGGCTTCGCCCGTGCGCCCTTCGCCACCACCGTGCGGGTGGTCAATGGGGTTCATGGCCACGCCACGCACCGTGGGACGAATACCCATCCAGCGCTTGACACCGGCCTTGCCCAAACGGCGCAAGCTGTGCTCGGCATTGCCCACCTCACCGATGGTGGCGCGGCACTCGATGTGCACCTTGCGCACTTCACCCGAGCGCATCCGCACCTGGGCGTACACGCCTTCGCGCGCCATCAACACCGCCGAAGTGCCGGCCGAGCGGGCGATTTGAGCGCCCTTGCCGGCCATGAGCTCAATGCAGTGAATGGTTGAGCCCACCGGAATGTTGCGAATCGGCAGCGTATTGCCTGAACGAATCGGCGCCTCAGCACCCGAGACCAGCGTGGCACCCACCTCAAGCCCGCGTGGGGCAATGATGTAGCGACGCTCGCCGTCGGCGTAGCACAGCAAGGCAATGTGGGCACTGCGGTTCGGGTCGTATTCCAGCCGCTCAACCTTGGCGGGAATGCCGTCTTTGTCGCGCCGAAAATCGACCACGCGGTAATGGTGCTTGTGACCACCGCCTTTGTGGCGCATGGTGATGCGGCCTTGATTGTTACGGCCCGAGCGCTGGTGCTGGGGCTCGAGCAAAGGAGCGTACCCGGCACCTTTATGCAAATGGTCGCGAGTGATTTTAACAACCGCCCGGCGACCCGCCGAGGTGGGTTTGGTTTTAACGACAGCCATGATTACGCAGCCTCCCCGCTGAAGTTGAGCTCTTGGCCAGGCTTGAGCGTGACGAAGGCTTTACGCACATGGTCACGGCGGCCCTCGATGCGGCCAAAGCGCTTGGTTTTGCCTTTTTGGTTGGCAACCGTCACGCCCTTAACTTCCACCTTGAACAGCAATTCAACCGCGGCCTTGACTTCGTGTTTGGTGGCATCGCGCAGCACCTTGAACATCACGGTGTTGTTGCCCTCGGCAATCCGCGTGGCTTTTTCGGAAATGATAGGCGCCACCAGAACCTGCATCAGGCGGCCTTCGTTGTGGGCAGCGGTGCTCATGCGAACATCTCCTGCAGTTTGGCCAACGCCGACTGAGTGACGACGACCTTTTTGTAAAACACCAGCGACAACGGGTCGGCGTAACGCGGCTCTACCACCAACACATTGGGCAGGTTGCGCGAAGCCAAATACAAGTTCTCGTCAATGTCGTCGGTGATGACCATCACCGAGCTCAGGTTCATAGATTTAAACTTGGCGGCTAGCAGCTTGGTTTTGGGCGCCTCAACCGACAGGCCGTCAACCACGGCCAGCCGGCCGTCTTTGGCCAGCTTGGACAAAATGGCGCGCATACCCGCGCGGTACATTTTTTTGTTGACCTTGTGCCCAAAGTTCTCGTCTGGACTGTTCGGGAACGCCCGGCCACCCCCACGCCAAATCGGCGATGAGTTCATGCCCGCGCGCGCGCGGCCTGTACCTTTTTGGCGAAACGGTTTGGCCGTGGTGTGGCTTACCGTGGCACGGGTTTTTTGGGCACGGGTACCTTGACGGGCGTTGGCTTGATACGCCACGACCACCTGGTGCACCAGGGCTTCGTTGTATTCGCGACCAAACACCGTGTCGGGCACCTCGATCTGCGAGGCCGCGCCACCCGCGCCGTTTAGAAGTTCGACTTGCATCAGTTGGCACCTCCGGTGGCCTTAACCGCTGGGCGCACCGTAACAAAACCGCCACGCGCGCCAGGAATGGCACCACGAATCATCAGCAATTGACGCGCCTCATCCACGCGCACCACATCAAGGTTTTGCACCGTCACGGTGACGTCGCCCAGATGACCAGACATTTTTTTGCCTGGAAACACACGCCCGGGGTCTTGCGCCATGGAGATCGAACCTGGCGCGCGATGCGAGACGCTGTTACCGTGTGAGGCGCGTTGCGAAGAAAAGTTGTGGCGCTTGATGGTGCCAGCGTAACCCTTGCCGATGGAACGCCCCTGCACATCAACCTTTTGGCCTTGGGTGAACACGGCTTGCGCGGGCACGTTGGCGCCGGCGCCGTACTGTTCGGCCACTTCTTGACTGACGCGGAATTCTTGAAGCAATTCACCGGCTTCAACGCCAGCTTTGGCCAAATGGCCCGCCTCGGGCTTGGTCACGCGGCTGGCGCGCCGCTTGCCGTAGGCCACTTGCAGGGCCACGTACCCGTCGCGCTCGGCGGTTTTAACCTGGGTCACGCGGTTGTTCGCCACGTCGATGACGGTAACGGGCACCGCCTCGCCGTCGTCGGTGAACAGACGCATCATGCCCACCTTGCGACCCAACAACCCCAACGTGTTGCTAAGACTCATTTTTTTCTCCGTTCCCGACTTCAATTGGCCGGGCCTGATGTTTGGCCGCAATAAATTACGGCGAAGCCTTCTATTTTACTGCAGTTTGATCTCGACGTCCACCCCGGCCGCCAAATCCAGCTTCATCAGCGCGTCCACCGTTTTGTCGGTGGGGTCAACGATGTCCATCAACCTCTGATGGGTGCGGATTTCGAGCTGATCACGGCTGGCCTTGTTCACGTGCGGCGAGCGCAAAATGTCAAAGCGCCGCATGCGGGTGGGCAAGGGCACTGGGCCACGCACAATGGCCCCGGTGCGCTTGGCGGTATCGACGATTTCGGCCGCCGAGGCGTCAATCAGTTTGTAATCGAATGCCTTGAGGCGAATGCGAATGCGTTGTTTTTGCATGACGTTTGACCTTAAGCAATAATTTTTGCGACCACGCCGGCGCCGACGGTACGACCGCCTTCGCGTATGGCAAAGCGCAGGCCTTCTTCCATGGCAATCGGGGCGATCAGTGTCACCTCAATGGCCACGTTGTCTCCAGGCATCACCATCTCTTTGCCCTCTGGCAGCTTGATCGAGCCCGTCACGTCCGTGGTGCGAAAGTAAAACTGCGGCCGGTAGTTGCTAAAGAACGGCGTGTGCCGCCCCCCTTCGTCTTTGCTCAGCACGTACACCTCGGCCGTAAACTGCGTGTGCGGCGTGATGCTCGCCGGCTTGGACAGCACTTGCCCGCGCTCGACGTCTTCGCGCTTGGTGCCACGCAGCAAAATGCCTACGTTGTCCCCCGCTTGGCCTTGGTCCAGCAGCTTCCTAAACATCTCCACCCCCGTGCAGGTGGTCTTCACCGTCGGCCGAATGCCGACGATCTCGATCTCCTCGCCCACCCGGACCACGCCGCGCTCCACCCGCCCCGTGACCACCGTGCCACGGCCAGAAATCGAGAACACGTCCTCGATCGGCATCAGAAACGGCTGGTCAATGGCACGCTCCGGCGTCGG
>JALRBF010000093.1 GCA_023262365.1 Burkholderiaceae bacterium | reverse complement strand
TCCTGAGCAAAAAACTCATTTGCTCGAGCGGCTGACCGCGGCCGAGGGCCTAGAGCGCTTTTTGCACACCAAATACGTTGGGCAAAAGCGCTTTTCGCTGGAGGGCGGTGAGAGCTTTATTGCCTCGATGGACGAACTGATTCAGCGAGCCGGTGAGCAAGGCGTGCAAGAAATTGTGATTGGGATGGCGCACCGTGGCCGTTTGAATGTGTTGGTGAACACACTGGGCAAAATGCCCAAAAGTCTGTTCGCTGAGTTCGATCACACCGCGCCTGAGGATCTACCAAGCGGGGACGTGAAGTATCACCAAGGCTTCTCCAGCGATGTGCCTACCCCTGGTGGGCCGGTGCACTTAAGCCTTGCTTTCAATCCATCGCACCTTGAAATCGTGAACCCTGTGGTTGAGGGCTCGGTGCGGGCGCGCATGGATAGGCGCGGTGACCCTGAGGGTCGGCAGGTTTTGCCCGTTATTGTGCACGGCGATGCGGCGTTTGCCGGCCAAGGCGTGGTGATGGAGACACTGGCTTTGGCTGAAACGCGGGGCTACCACACCGGTGGTACGGTGCATTTGGTTATCAACAACCAAATCGGCTTTACCACCTCAGACCCGCGCGACAGCCGCTCAACCCTTTACTGCTCTGACGTGGTCAAGATGGTTGAGGCGCCCGTGCTGCATGTCAACGGCGATGACCCCGAAGCCGTCGTGCTTGCCACCCGCTTGGCGCTTGAGTTTCGCACCACGTTCAGCAAAGACGTGGTGGTCGACATTGTGTGTTTTCGCAAATTGGGGCACAACGAGCAAGATACCCCCAGCATCACCCAGCCCCTGATGTACAAACGCATCGCGGCTCATCCGGGGACGCGGCAGCTCTATGCCGACCGACTCGCCGCGCAGGGTTTGGGCGACACCCTGGGCGAGGATTTGGTCAAGAGCTATCGCCAGGCGCTTGACGAGGGCAGGCACACGGCCGAGCCGGTGCTGACCAATTTCAAAAGCACCTATGCGGTCGATTGGGCGCCCTACCTAGGCAAAGCCTGGACCGACCAAGCGGATACCGCGATACCGCTTGCCGAGTGGACGCGATTGGCCGAGCGCATCACCACCATACCCGAATCGGTTACGCCGCACCCGCTGGTGCGTAAGGTGTACCAAGACCGCGCCGCCATGGGCCGTGGCGACGTGCCCGTGGACTGGGGCATGGGCGAGCACATGGCGTTTGCTTCGTTGGTGGCCTCGGGTTACCCGGTTCGGTTATCGGGCGAGGACTGTGGTCGTGGCACGTTTAGCCACCGGCACTCGGTCATTCACGACCAAAAGCGCGAAAAATTTGATGAGGGCAGCTACGTCCCGCTGCAAAATGTCGCCGAAGGGCAGGCGCCGTACGTCGTTATCGACTCAATCTTGTCTGAGGAGGCGGTACTTGGTTTTGAGTATGGCTACGCCTCCAACGACCCCAACCCGCTGGTGATTTGGGAGGCGCAGTTTGGCGATTTTGCCAACGGCGCGCAGGTGGTGATTGACCAGTTCATTGCTTCAGGTGAGGTGAAGTGGGGGCGGGTCAACGGCATCACCCTGATGCTGCCGCATGGCTACGAGGGGCAGGGCCCCGAGCACTCGTCAGCGCGTCTTGAGCGCTTCATGCAGCTCTCGGCAGACGCCAACATGCAAGTGGTGCAGCCCACCACAGCGAGCCAAATCTTTCATGTGCTGCGCCGGCAAATGGTGCGCCCGTTGCGCAAGCCGCTCATCATCTTCACCCCCAAGAGCCTGCTGCGCCACAAAGACGCCGCTTCGCCCTTGAGCGCGTTCACCGAAGGCAAGTTTTTGACCGTGGTACCCGAGCTTGACCCGGCGGTGGCCAAACTCGCCAGCAAGGTCAAGCGCGTGGTGTGTTGCTCGGGCAAGGTGTACTACGACTTGGTAAAAAAACGCGAGGAGCTTGGCGCACGCAACGTGGCCGTGATTCGGGTGGAGCAGTTGTACCCGTTTCCGCACAAGGCCTTTGCGGCCGAACTCAAGTGCTACCCCAATGCCACTGAGGTGGTGTGGTGCCAAGACGAGCCCCAAAACCAGGGTGCGTGGTTTTTTGTGCAACACCAAATTCACGAAAACATGGCCCAAGGGCAAAAGCTCGCTTACGCTGGCCGTCAGGCCTCGGCCTCACCAGCCGTGGGCTACGCCGACGTGCATCAGGAACAACAAAAAGCCCTGCTTGAGCAGGCCTTTGGCAAGCTCAAAGGTTTTGTCCTAACCAAGTGAACCACGCGTTGGTGCCCGGCGGCAGTGGGCCGGGCGCGTGTTTGATACCCCATATTGGAACGAGATCATGGCAATAGTTGAAGTGAAGGTCCCCCAGCTGTCCGAGTCGGTTGCTGAGGCAACCCTTTTGCAATGGAAAAAGCAGCCGGGCGAGGCCGTGGGTGCAGATGAAATTTTGATTGAAGTGGAAACCGACAAAGTGGTACTTGAGGTACCGGCCCCAGCCGCGGGCGTGTTGGTTGAGGTGGTTCAGGGCGACGGTGCCACCGTGCTGGCCGACCAGTTGCTTGCCCGCATCGACACCGAGGCCACGGCCAGTGCGGCCCCGGCGGGGGCGCCTGCTGCCCCTGCGGCGGCCGCGCCAGCGCCGGCAACGCC
>JALRBF010000017.1 GCA_023262365.1 Burkholderiaceae bacterium | reverse complement strand
GAGGCGCTGTACCAAGCCCCCATGGCGCTGATACGCCCCGACCACGTGGTGGCGTGGCGCGGCCACGATGCCACCCAAGCCGAGCATGTGTGGCGGCGCTGCTTGGGCCACGCCGCGCCCGGCAACTAGCCCGGGCCGTGTACGCGGGCCGTGGGCGGCGTTTACTCAACCATGAATTTGGCGGCCTCGGGTTGCCCACCGGTGCGGGTGCGCTTGGCCTCGCTCCGGCATTCCACCCAGTAGCACAAAAAACCCACCAGGCCCGACACCAGAACTACCCCGCCAATTGTGTACAAAGACATGTCGCTACGTGTTGTTGCTTGATGTCGGATTAAAACACAACATGCTGGTTACTATTTAAACGGTTCGTACTCATTTTGGGGCGCCAAAATTTAATGACGATGCCTGTCTGGCATCGCCGCCATGCGCTCGTGCACCGCGGCCATGCCATGCTCGGCCATTTCACTCACCTCACCGGCGTGTGTTTGCAGTGCCTTCACCACCACCGGGTCGGTGGAGGTTTGGGTCACCTTCACCCCCGTTGCCGTCATGATGATCGTGGTCTCCATGCGGTCGCGTCCATCAAACACGGTGTCTAGCGTGGGGCTTTGAATCATCACCTTGGGGTCGCGCCCGGCCTGCACGCGGCCAATCATGCCCACCACGTGCGCCACCACCGCCGCCCGCAGCGCCGCATCATCGCTCTCGGTGATGGTCTCAATGCCGTTGGGCAAGTTAACCACAGCGCGCCGAATACCCTTGTGCTCGCGGAACATCTTCTTCATGTCGTCCACTTCGGCCACCGTGGTGTCAACACCCTGCAGACCGGGCATGTTTACCTCGTCGTGCCCACCGCGCCCGTGGTGATGCCCTGCTTGGCCGTGTTGTTGCCCCGTGACGGTAAACCCCACAAGCAGCAACGTGCCAAGGGCTAGGACAAGGAGGAAAAATTTATTTTTTAATATAAGCATTAACTTATGTTAACACGGCCTTGAATGACAACGCGTCAACGCTGCCGCAGCGACAGGCTTTGCGCCGCGCGGCCAATAAGCCCTTGCTCGTCGTACAACGCCGACTGCGCTAGGCCGCAGCCGTCCGGGCCAAAGTGTGTTGCCGCGTCCAGCGCCACCCACTGGCCTTGCGGCTGGCGCAGCCAATGAATCGTGAGATCTGAGTTAACAAACGCATAGCGCGCATAGTCCAGCACGGCGCTGATGCCGTTGCCCGAATCGGCGGCGACCGCGGTGCGCTGGTAGGGGCTTGGGTCTTCACCTGCAACCAGCGGGTGGTTCATGCCAAACCACACCAAACACGGACCATCAAACAATTTGCCGCTTGATGAGCGGGTTTGCACCAAGTCGGCGTATCCACGGTACTGCCCTGCAAATGGAAACTGCACTGGGGCACAGTCTTGCAGGGCTTTACGAGCCAGCGGTAACGGGTGCCCTGGCAGGTCACCGGGCAGCGGCGTGGGCACGGCACGTTGGGCCAAGGCGGTAAAGCGCATCACCTCTTTGTCACGGCCAAACACCGAGCCCGAGAAATGCGCGGCATTTTTGCCGGCGTAGTCGGTGTGCAAGGCGACCTGCAGCTCGTCCAGCGGCACGGGGCGCAGCAAGTTGGTGGTGAGCCGGCCAATGTGCGTTAGGCCCAACGCACCGGCTTGCTGCTCCACCGCGCGGCAAACCAGCGCCGACGGCGGCCCGGCGTGCTGATGCTCGGGGCTCCATGGGCCGCGCGTAAGCTCGGTGCTGGCGTAGCGCGCGCCGCCAAGGTCTTGGTAGGCGTAGGCCGCGTGGTTCATGGCAGGCGCGGTTAAATGGGGCAGGCCAGCAAGCTGGGTACTTGGGCGGTATCCACAATCACGCGCATGGTGTGCAGCTTCCAGTCGCCGTTGACCGCACGCCACTGCATGGCGTAGCGCCCCACGCTAAACAAGCGACTCTCACCCTCGAGCGTGGTTTGGTACAGCGCGTAAGGCGCCTCAAAAGCGTTTGGCGCCGCGGCTTGCTCGGGTAGCCGGCGTGCCATGCCCATGACATGGCGCGGGTAATGCAGGTTGTATTCGTTGACGTGCTGCAACGACGCCAGACGGTCGGCCAGCATGGCTTGGCCATCGCACCACATCAGCGCCAGCGGCAAGCCGGCTTGCTCGTTTTCGCGGGTGGTAATTTGGTAATCGCAATCGGCGGTAAACAAGCCCAGCCACGCCTCGTAGTCCATTGCGTCAAGCCAGGCGCCGTAATCGGCCAGGCGCTGGCTCACGCCCAGCGCGTCCAGGGGCGCCGCGCTCATTGAATGCCCTGTGGGGGCTGCACCCCCATCAACTCGGCCCAGTACGACCAAAACCCACGCACTGGCGCCTCGGTGGCACGATGGGCCTGGTCTTGTACCGGGCCGCGTCCGCCCATTTCAATCACACTGGTTTGCCCACCGCGCTCGGCTCGGGTGGCACGCTGAATGATTTCAATGGCCTCGCCGTCTTCCATGGACACCAACCCCGCAGGCCCCACCAAATTGGCGCTCAGCAGCCGGTGTCGGCGCATCTCGTCGGTGTCGTCGGCGTAGCCCACCACGGTTTGAAAAATTTCAAAGTGATTCACCCCTTGCGGCCGAATTTGTCGCACCGCCAGCGAGTTGTTGATTTGAATCGCCACCACGTTAGGAAATATTGTGGGCGTGGCCAAGTTCATGCCATCGGCAAACTCGCTTTGGTAGTGCAGCAAGCGTTCATCCGATAGGCGCATGCGGTCTAGCCGCGCCGCGGTGTCGGCGTACGCGGCCTTGGCCTGGGCCTCGGTGTCTGAGCCGGCAAAGGCGTAGTTCATGTTGTGCCGATGGCGTGCGTCCATGCGCACCCCGCCTTTTTGCGTGGCGCGGTCCACACCGTAGGTGACAAAAAATTCGTGCAACAAACTGGCGTGATAGGTGTCGCGCAAATTCTCGGCGTACAGCTTCCAGTTGCCGTTAATTTTTTGCCGCGAATAGCCCAGCACCTGCAGCGGTCGCGCGCCAAAGCGGCCCAGCATGTCGCGCCCAAACGCACCCAAGTACTCACCCAAGGGCTCGGTTGATTCGGAAAAGGTGCCAAACACCAAGCCGCCGTGCGTGTCCACGCGCAGCTTACGCGGGCCGTAGCAGGCGGGGTCAAAGTCTTTGGGCATACCGCCTTGGCCCTCAATGCCCACGCGAAACGGCACGCCGCTAAGCCGGCCGTCGCGGGTGTACGTCCAGCGGTGGTAAATGCAGGTGTGTGCGCGCGCGTTGCCACGGGGCTGACGCACAATCAATGCGCCTTTGTGC
>JALRBF010000355.1 GCA_023262365.1 Burkholderiaceae bacterium | reverse complement strand
CAAGGCCGAGGGCAAGGGCTGGTTTGGTTGGCAAGAAAACGCCGAAATCGAATCGCTCAAGCAAAAGTTTGCTGCCACCACCGACATGGCAGAAAAAAAGCAAATTGCTTCAACGATTCAAAAAATCGCCTTTGATACGGCATCGCACGCACCGCTGGGCCAGTACCGCAGCCCTGCTGCGCTGCGAGACAACGTAGGCGGTATGATTAAAACCGCTGGTCCCATCGTCTTCTGGAATATCAAGAAGAAGTAAGCAACTGGCAGCATGGTGCTCTGATGTCACGATACGTTACATTTAGGGCGCCATGCTGACCTTTTTTATTCGCCGTCTTTTGGCGGTGATTCCGGTTTTGTTTGTTGTCTCCGTTGTGGTCTTTCTCATTCTGAGATTGGCCCCCGGAGACCCCGCTGCGGTTATTGCAGGCAACAGTGCAACGGTTGCCGATATCGAGCAAATCCGCGCGGCCCTTAACCTTGATCAACCCTTGCCCGTTCAGTATTTCTTGTGGGCTTTTGATGTCATTCGCGGTGACCTGGGGTACTCGTATTTTTTGAACCTGCCGGTTACGACGCTGGTGGCCCAACGGGTTGAGCCGACTTTGGCGCTGGCAACTGGAACCATTGTGTTTGCCATCGTTTTTGCGGTGCCCCTTGGCACACTGGCTGCGTGGCGCATGGGCGGATGGTTAGACAAGGCGCTCTCCGTCATGTCCGTGGCCGGTTTTTCCGTCCCCGTGTTTGTGGTGGGCTACGTCCTGATGTATCTATTCGCGGTTCGCTGGGATTTGTTGCCTGTGCAGGGGTATCAATTTTGGGCCGAAAGCACGTGGTGGGAGTGGCTGCGCCAGCTGCTCATGCCCTGGTTGGCGCTGGGCATTATTTACGTGGCGCTCATTGCTCGAATCACGCGCGCCAGCGTGTCTGAGGCGCTAACCGAAGACTACATACGCACGGCGCGTGCCAAGGGCTTGACCGAGTCGGCTGTGTTGTTGCGTCATGCACTGGCCAACGCGGCGGTACCCATTGTTACCGTGATTGGCATTGGCGTGGCGCTGCTGATTGGCGGCGTGGTGGTTACCGAAACTGTATTTGCCATTCCCGGGCTGGGCTCGTTTACGGTTGATGCGGTACTCAACCGCGACTTTCCGGTTATTCAGGGGCTGGTCTTGTTATTTGCGGTTTGTTACGTGGTGGTAAATTTAATTATTGACCTGAGCTACCTCGTGCTTGACCCGCGCATCAGGTACTAGGCATGGATTCAACGTTAAAAAAATTGTGGGCCAACGCCTCGGTGCGCTTTGGCGTGCTGGTGTTGGGCTTTATGCTGCTCATGGGGCTGGCCGCGCCGTGGCTGGGTACCGTTGACCCGGCCAGCATGGACTACAACCAGGTCAACACCGTGGCCGGCACCACCGATGTGTTTGTTGACGCCGACGGCAACGAAATTGAACACACCTTTTGGTTTGGTACCGATCACTTTGGGCGCGACATTTACAGCCGTGTGGTGTACGGCGCGCGCGTGTCGTTGGTGGTGGCTGTGTCAGCGGCCATTCTGGCGTTGTTGTTTGGCTCGTTGGTGGGTATGTTGTCGGGTTATTTTCGTGCCGTGGACATGGCGCTGATGCGCATCATGGACGGGCTGATGGCGATTCCGGCAATTTTGCTGGCCATTGCGCTGGTGGCGGCGTTGGGGGCCAACGTCACCACCGTGGTGGTGGCCATTGCCGTGCCCGAAATACCGCGCGTTTCACGCTTGGTTCGCTCGCTGGTGCTTACCTTGCGCGAGGAGCCGTTTGTTGAGGCCGCGCGGGCGTTGGCCACACCCACGCCGGTGATTTTGTGGCGCCACATTTTGCCCAACGCCATGGCGCCGCTGATTGTGCAAGGCACGTTTGTGGCCGCCTCGGCGGTGTTGCTTGAGGCCATTTTGAGCTTTTTGGGTTTGGGCCTGCCGCCAGACATTCCGACCTGGGGCAACATCATGGCCGAGGGTCGCGTGGTCTTCAACCAATACCCCGGGCTGGTGCTCTTTCCCGCAGCCTTCTTGGTGCCCACGGTACTGGCCTTCAACATGTTAGGCGATGGCTTGCGTGATGTCTTGGATCCCAAATTCGCCAAGCGCGGAGGTGCAGCATGAGCACAGACACGCTGGTCATTGAAGACCTCACGGTGTCGCTGCCGACAGGCGGCGACCGCGACCACGCCATTCGCCACGTGAATTTGCGCATCGCGCCGGGACGCACCCTGTGCGTGGTGGGCGAATCAGGCTCGGGCAAGTCGGTCATGGC
>JALRBF010000253.1 GCA_023262365.1 Burkholderiaceae bacterium | reverse complement strand
TTAATCCGTTGGTCGTAGGTTCGAATCCTACACGACCTACCATTTTTAAGATTTTGCCCGTTGGCGGTTGCTTTTATTGTTCGATAACCGCGCGCCGTGTCGGCGTTAGGCAGGCGTTGTGGGGCCTATGCCGTGTGATGGGGCCCCGCTCTGCTGGGTTGGGCCCGGGCGCCGCTGGGTACTAAAATTGGCGTTTCTTGCCATTCAACCATGGCCCGAGCGGCGCGTGTCGGCTGGGCCGCATTAAACAAGGCACAAACTCCCATGCCATTTAGCGGCGCCCTAATTGAAACCGGATTCATTGCTGCCATTGCACTGGTAACCCTTTACCTGCATTGGCGTTTTGATGGCTTTGCGGTGTCGCATGGTCCCGAGATTTTGACCACCATGGGGATTTTGGGGTGCTTCACAGGCATCACGCTGGCCCTTTTTAGCTTCGATTCGACCGACGTTCAGGCCA
This sequence comes from Burkholderiaceae bacterium, assembly GCA_023262365.1. Lineage (GTDB taxonomy): Bacteria > Pseudomonadota > Gammaproteobacteria > Burkholderiales > Burkholderiaceae_C > RS62. The sequence goes on along the minus strand of JALRBF010000253.1, from coordinate 7,341 downwards.
GCATTCCTAGCCTGTTGGGCGGTATTCGCACCGCCTTTTGGGCGTCCCTGGCGGGGGTGGCCGGTGCGTTGTCGCTGCGGTTTGCCCAGCGTTTTCGCCAGCCCAAAGAGGCTGATGCCGACGAGGAGGGTGTGGCCCAAGAGGTGGAGTTGCGCGACGTGGTGGCCGAGTTGCGCGTGGCGCGCAAAGCCTCGCACGAGCAAGCTCAACAGCAAGTGGGTGCGCTGCGCGAGGTCATTGCCCAGGTGCAGCAGGCCGGGGTGCAGCAGGCCCAGCGCGATGACCAACTGATCGCCGTGGTGAGAGAGCTGAGCGAGGATGCAGCGGTTCGGTCGCAGGCACTGCAAGAGGCGTTTGATAGCTTCGCCAGGCACATGGTGGAGAATAACCAAAAGGCTGTCATTGAGGCGCTTAAAGAAGTGATTCGCGACTTCAACGCCAAGCTCTCCGAGCAGTTTGGCGAGAACTTTAAACAACTGAATACTGCAGTGGGTCAGTTGTTGCAGTGGCAGCAACAGTACAAAGACGAACTTGATGTGCTTCAGCGCGAGCAGAAGCAGTGGGTCGCCCAACTGGGGCAGGCGGTGAGCAGTCTGGAGGCGATTGCGGGCCAAGCTGGAAACCTCAGAGAGGCAGCGTCAAGTTTTGGGGTTGCCGCCGAGCAGATGACCCAACAGCACCAGGCACTGGATGCGCAGCGCCAACAGTTGGTCTCTACCCTGCGCCAGCTAAGTGAGGCGACCCCGCAGTTCAGCCAAGCCGCGCAAGCCATGCTGCAAGATCTTAACCAGGGTGTGCAAGGCATTACGCAGTCGGTGGCGGGCACCGTTGCCAAGCTGGAGTCGGACTACGAGGCCATTAACCAGCGTTTTGCCAACCAGCTGGCCGAGCACGCCAACCACAACCAGGCGCAACTGGCCAAGGCGTTAGAGGAGCAGGTACGGGTGGTTAAAGAAGGCGTGTTGGCGCTGGACCAGGCGCTACAAAAAGAGCTCACCGACGCGTTGGCTTCGCTCGGCGGGCAGCTTGCCGCTTTGAGTCGGCAGTTTGTCGACGACTACGGCCCGCTTACCGAGCGGCTGCGCGAGGTGGTGTCCATGGCGCGCGGCGCCGGGCGCGGCTAAGGGGGGCTGGCATGGCACGCCGTGAGACGGCCTCAGGGAGTCACTGGATTCCGCTCAGCGACATGATGATGGGCCTGATGATGGTCTTTATGTTGCTGGCCGCGGTGTACATGATTCGGGTCGATCAAACCACCACGCTGGTGGTGCGCGAATACGAGGTGACGCGCAGCGATTTGCGGCGTGCGTTGCAAGACAGTTTTGCCGAAAACTTTAAAGAGTGGGACGCCGAGCTGCTGGGCGACATGACGATTCGGTTTCGTAACCCCGATGTGTTGTTTGCCACGGGCTCGGCCAAGCTCAACCCCAAGTTTGCGGCCATTTTGGATGAGTTCATTCCGCGCTACGTGGCCATTTTGTCGCGCGAGCCTTTTTTTGGCGCCACCAAAGAGGTACGCATCGAGGGCCATACCTCGGCGTTTTGGGACAACGCCAAAGACCCGTTAGACGCCTACGTTAAGAACATGGCGTTGTCGCAGGCGCGCACGCGCTCCACGCTGGAGTACATCTTGGGCATTGAGGCCATTGGCCACAAGCGCGACTGGTTAATTGAACGCCTCACCGCCAATGGGCTGTCCTCGTCTCGGCCGGTGCAGCGCACGGTCAATGGGGTGACCGTGGCCGATGCCGCAGCGTCTCAGCGGGTGGAGTTTCGCATCGTGACCAACGCCGAAGATCGCATGGCCCGCATTGCCGAGGCAATTAGCAAGTAGGCGCATATGAAGTTACCCAAATTTGGTGCTGGCAGTGAGCTTGACATGCTGCGGCAAAGCATGGGTGCGGGACCAGCGAAGCCGCAGCAAGGTCGCAAACCGATGTTGTTCCATCCGGACTACATTCGAGGCTTAGGCCGGCCCAAGGTTGGTGTTGACATTACGGCGGCCGAGTTGGAGGTTCGCCGGGCCCAGCAGGCGCAACAGCGGGTGGAGCACTACAGCGCCGATGGACGCACCAAAGGTATTTACCAGCCGCAGGCGGGGGAGTACGAGGCGGCTGGTGCCGCCAAGCGCCGCGAGGACGGGGTGATTCGAACTGGTGGGCCTCGGAGCGGCCGGGTCATCAAGCCAAGGTAGGGTCTGGGCGCACGGCCAATTCTATGGGCTTGGGGCTGCGCTTCTGGTCGTACATGGCCTTGTCGGCTTGCGCCATCATGTGTGTTACGGATAGCGCCGCTTTGGTAGCGGGGCACAAGCCGTACGAAAAGCCAAAAGGCTTCGTTGTGCCGTCCACTGGGTCTGCCAGACAACTTTGTATGGTTGCAAGCTGTCGTCTAACTGAGGCCTCGTCCGCATCGACCAAGAGGGCAAAAAACTCATCCCCGCCAACGCGTGCTGCCGTGTAGGGCGGCGGCTGCAAATGCTTTATCGCGTTGGCTAACGCCACAATGCACTTGTCGCCTTCAAGATGCCCGTGGGTATCGTTGATTGCCTTGAGTCCGTCGATATCAGCGAAGATGGCTAGGGCTGTGTTTTTTACCTTGAGTCGTTTGAGCTGCCGCATGGCTTCGGCGCGCGACGGCAGGCCGCACAGGTCGTCGCGCGACATGACGAAACGCCGCCTCCAAGACGGCAACAGCCAAATCAAGCTTGCGATGGCCGCTATTGATGACAAGAGAATCGACAGGGTGTCAAACCACGCCGGTCCGTTACCTATCTCGGTGCGTGCCCACAACAGCGCTGATAGGCCAAGCGAGGTCGACAGTAGCGTAGTGACGTATACACCCGCCGAGTTCATAGACGGTAGCCACGCTCGTTTTCGTCGGCGAGTTGATCGAGTTGAATCTTCGTCACGATACGGCTTAGCGCGTCTTTGTTGGCGCCGTCGGCCTTTGTAATTTTGCAGCCGAATCGAATCCCAACGCCATATTTTTTGTGCTCGACCCAGACAATTTCAGATAAAAAAGTGGCCTTAAGGTCTTGCAGCGTCACGGTATTGGTCAGCTTATCTCCAACTTCGAGCTTGAAATCGGTGACTCGGACATTGCAGAAGTAGCCCACGCCATTGAGCGATAGGTCAAAGAGGTCAATTTTTTCGATCGGTGCCCCGCCGCGTTTAATCTCGCCCACCGCGCCTTGTTTTAGGCTGGGCTTTGCCCGAAAGTAATCCCGGCGTTGGATGTAGCTCATCGAGGCAGGGACCGTCATCACGTACGCCATCGGCGGCCGCTCGTCCGACTTTTTGCTCCCCAAGGCGCTGGGGGGTACCGCCTCCTCGGCTTCCCGAACAATCGAAATGCGGCTCTCCCACGACGCTTTTCCGCCGTCAATGCCTGCGGTGCATTCGATGGTGGTACCTGGTACCAGCTGGTTGTGCACCTCGTCCTCGGGCACGCGCTCAATGAGGTAGGTGTTGCCGCCACGCACCATAAAAATCACCCAGCTGTTGGTAAACGAGCGCTTGCCCGCGATGCGCATGCCCACCGGGCTGTTGGAGCGAAACAAGCGCAGCAGCTTGGCCTTGATGCGGCTGCTGTCGCGAATCACGGTAAGGCCTTCGCGTTTGGTTTGTAAAGAGGTGGCTTGTGTCATCGTCAGGGTGCGTGCAGGGCCGGTTGTTTGACCATTAGTTTAACGCCGCGCCACGCCCCCGCCGGTGGCCCGTATACTCGGCACGCGCCTAACTCCCTCCTGCCGCCCCGTGTCCAACCGCGCCCCCTCTCGAACGGCTCAAGCCTCTTTGTGGATGATGGGCAGCATCGTCTCGTTCTCACTGCTCGCGGTGTCGGGGCGCGAGGCCGCCGCTGAGCTCGATACGTTTGAGATCATGACGTACCGCTCGTTTATTGGAGTGGCCTTGGTGTGCGCCTTGGCGGGCTGGTTTGGGCAGTTGCGCACCATCCAGGTGGTGCGCTGGCGTTTGCATGGTTTGCGCAATGTGTCGCACTTTACCGGGCAAAACCTGTGGTTGTACGCGGTGGCCACCATCCCACTGGCGCAGGTTTTTGCGTTTGAATTCACCACGCCGCTTTGGGTGGCGCTGCTGGCGCCGCTGTTGTTGGGCGAGCGGTTTACGCGCTTGCGTGTGGCCACCACGCTGCTGGGGTTTGTGGGCATTTTGCTGGTGGCCAGGCCGGGGCTAACCCCGTGGAGCGTGGGCATGGTGGCGGCCATGGTGAGTGCGGTGGGCTTTGCCGGTTCCGCAATTTTTACCAAGCAGCTGACGCAGCACGAGTCGGTGGTGTCGATTTTGTTTTGGCTGTGTGTGCTGCAAGCGTTGTTTGGTTTGGTGTGCGCGGGCTACGATGGCCGCATGACTTGGCCCAGCGCAGCCATGTGGCCTTGGGTGGTGCTGGTGTCGGTGGCGGGCTTAACGGCGCACTTTTGCCTAACGCAGGCTCTGTCGCTGGCCGCGGCCACGGTGGTGATGCCGCTGGACTTTATGCGCTTGCCGCTGATTGCGGGCATCGGGGCACTGGTGTACGGTGAGGCGTTGGATTCGTGGATTTTTGTGGGGGCCGCGGTAATTTTTGCTGCCAATTACATCAACGTGCGCGTCTCTGGCCGCACCTAGGGCGTGGTGGCGTGTGGGGCCGGAGTGCGTGCCGGGGCCCCTTGCGGTATGCTCAAGCCAACGAATTGTTAGGGGTTAGCCATGATGGGGTGGTGGGTGCAATGGGCCAAAGCCAGCGCGGTGGGTGCCGCGCTGGTGGTGTGCGGTGGTGCGTGGGCGCAAAGCGGCACGTGGACCGAATCGATCAGCAAGAGCGGTGAGTTCGTCCACTCCTCCACGCTCAACGACTCCGGCAGTTTTTTGGGGCAGTTTTGCTATCCAGCCAACGGCAAGTGCATGTGGTTGGTTGGTCTTAAGTCACGTTGCACCCAAGGCAAGCGTTACCCGGTGTTGGCCTCGGGCGAGGGCGGGGCTTCGCACGTGACCATGCTTTGCGCGGGTAAAAAGCGAATCGGCGAGGTTGAGTACTCGCGCTACGTGCTCTCCAAATTTAAGTCAATCGACAAAATGGTGCGCAGCGGCGCACGCATTGGCTTTGCGTTGCCCATGGGTTCGGGGCGCTTTAGGGTGGTGCGATTTGCCACCACCGGCGCGGCCAGTAGCCTAGACGCCATGCGGCGGGTGGCCGCTGAAATGCGCGGCAAAAAAGGCAGCAACGACGACTTAAAAGACGAAGAGTATTTGTAACGCGTCGCGCGGCCTAGCCTACTTGCGGTGCGGCGGCAAACGACATGAGCGACAGCGCCGCCACGGCCGCTAGGCACAGCGCCATGGCGCGGTTAATCCAGCGTTGCTTGTTGGCCGATAAGGCCAAGCGCTTGAGCGCCACGCCGGCATACAGCCACGCAAAGTGCAGCGGCAGCCAAATGGCGTTAATGACCACAAACTTAATTAAAGTCTCGGCCAACAGCGCCTCGGGCATAAAGGCAAAGCCCGAAAACAACACCGTGTTCACGGCGTAGGCCTTGGGGTTAATCAACTGCAGCAGCACGCCGTCCAGCGCACGCGGGGCGTGCAGCGCCGGGTGAAACGCGGTGTGCGCCCCGGCCATGGCAATGCGCAAAGCCAACCACAGCAGGTAGCCGGTTGAGGCGACCATAAAGGCGTAGCGCAGCCAGGGCGTGGCCATGAGGCTGGCGGCCACCCCTGAGGCCACCAATACGCCAACTAGGGCATTGCCCAGGCACAAGCCGCCCACGTAGGTGGCGCCCCGGGCAAAACCAAAGCCCGCGCCCACCCCAGCGGTGGAGAGCACGCCCGGCCCGGGGGTGACGATAAGCAAAAACACGGCAACAGCAAAAGTGCCCATAAAAGGGGGTGGCGTAATGAAGTTACTGAGGGAGCCAAGCCGAGCGGGTGCCCACCGCCTTGCCTTGCGGGCCAACGCGCACTTGCAGGATTTCGCCCGAAGCCACGCCGCGCCCAGTGTAGGCGCTGATGTTGACTTGATGTGTCACCAACATCAGTGGCGTGGTGGGCGCGCGCTGCAGGTGCGATTGCACCAACTGCACCAAGGCCGCTTGGGTGGCTTGCGCGTCGCCGCGCTGAAAAAACGAGGCCAACCCCGGGTGCGTGGTAACCGGCCCCAAGCCCAGCAGCTCGGCGGTCTCTAGGGTGCGGCACCAGGGGCTTGCCACCACCCGGGCCTGGGCCAGGCCGTTTTGGCGCAGCCACTGGCCAGCGGCCCGGGCTTGGGCGCGGCCCTCGTTGCTTAGTGTGCGCTGCGTGTGGCACTGGCCCAGCACCATGGTGGGCGGGTCACCGTAGCCGGGGGCCAGGGCGTGGCGCATCATCCAAATTGTGTGGGTGCCGCCCTCGGCGCGCGCGGCGGCGGCGGACAACAGCAGCCAAACCGCCACCATGCCGGTTAAAAGTATTCTTTTTTTGCTATTCAAGGGGTATTTTCCACGTTGATTTGTTGGTTTGTCGTCAAGCCATTGCTGCTAGATTTAGTTTTAATATAATACGCCAACCACTACATGTAGTGGTTTCATGCGCAAAACGTGTTCACCACGCAATGGAGAGACCGGCTCATGAGTGCAACCGAGTTGTTTGATTTGGCGGTGTGGACCAAGCGCTGGGCGGGGCGAGTTATCGTCTTGTACGGCTTGGTGGTACTGGTGGCCTACGGCGTTGGCCTAGCCTATGGGCTAGGTGCCGTGAGCGCAGACTAGCCCACGGCCAACGCACCGACCCGCCAGGCGCGGGTTAGCGTGGGCGCGGTTGGGTTGGCGGTTAAGCCGCTGTCTTGTGCACGACGCAGCGCGTGCCTGGCGGCATTGACGCCCGCACGAAAAGCCCTGAAACTGGGGCGATGACCAATACAGCCCCCCAGCCAGTGGCCGCCAGCATCGACTGGCCCCGGCCCGACTACACCCGGGTGCCGTTTGCGCTGTACCACAGCCCCGAGTGGTACGCGCAAGAGATGGAGCGCATTTTTCGCGGGCCCACCTGGAACTACCTTTGCCTTGGGGCCGAGTTGCCCAACAAGGGCGATTTTGTGGCCACCTACGTGGGCGATACGCCGGTGGTGGTCTCGCGCGGCGACGACGCAGCGGTACACGCCTTTGTGAACCGGTGCGCGCACAAAGGCGCATTGATTGTGCGTCAGCCCCGTGGCAACGCGCGCGCGCACACCTGTATTTACCACCGCTGGACATATACCCGCGATGGCCGTCTCAGCGGCGTGCCGTTTCGCGTGGGTATTGAAGGCCAAGGCGGCATGCCCAAAGATTTTGACCCCGCCTGTCACGGCCCGCGCAAGCTGCGC
>JALRBF010000247.1 GCA_023262365.1 Burkholderiaceae bacterium | reverse complement strand
GGTTCACCGGCGAGTTTTTTGCGCGATGAGGTCTCGATGATGGTGGGGCATGCCTTGCCACCAAAAAGCAAGCTGGTGGTGTCGCTTTTGGGGTCGCAGCCAATCAGCAGCACCTTTTTGCCTTGCTGCGCCATCATGTAGCTTAGGTTGGCCAGCGTAAAGCTCTTGCCTATACCGCCTTTGCCATAGATGGCAATGATTTGTGTTTCTTTGGTGACCGCCGTGGCTTGCACCGGGTCGGGTTCTTGCGCGGCTTCGCGGCGTAAGCGTTCAACAAATTGCACCGGCTGTTGTGGGGTGGGGGTGGGACTCATGTGTTGCTCCAGTCAAGGGCCATCTTCAGGCAGTCGGCATCAGAAAAAGCGGTGGCATAGGCTTGTTGGGCTTGCGCTGGCGTGGCGTGATGCGTCACCAAACCGCTGAGGTCAAGGCGGTGCTCTTGCAGCAGTTGCGACACGGCGCGCATGTCCGAGCGGCTCCACTCGGCGGCCACACGCACGCGGGCTTCGCGCATAAACGCGGGCGCAAAATCAAACGCCAGCGGCGCGTTATAAAACCCCGCCAGCACCACCTCTCCGCCATGTGCTAAGCGTGCGATCAAGCGATTGAGCATGGCGTGGTCGCCGCTGACGTCGTAAATGCTCGCGTAGTCGTGGCGGTCGTCGTCGTCGGGGTGGCACACGCGGTAGCCTTGGGCGCCGCCCATGCGCGCGGTTTGGGTCTCCCACACCGTGGGTGCTGGGGCACCAGCGGCCACCGTTAGACGCGCGAGCAACCGGCCCATTACGCCGTGCCCCACAATCAACTGGGGCGGCGCCGCCGGCGTTTCTTTGCCGCCGCGCGAAACGCTGTGGTACGCCGTGGCTGCCAGCGCCAGCAGCAGCGCATCGGCGCCCATGGCTGGGGGCACGGCCACCAGCTTGTCGGCTGGGGCCACCAAGGTGCCGCCGGCGCCGCCAAACAGGTTGTGTACGTCGGCAAAGCTGCGCGAGCCCGGCACAAACACGGCTTGACCCACCGCCACCTGGCCCGCTTCATCGGCTTGAGTCACCACGCCCACGCTCTCGTAACCCGGCACCAAGGGGTAGCCCAGCCCCGGAAAGGGCGGCATGCTGCCGTCCCACAGCAGGCGTTCGGTGCCCGTGCTGATGCCGCTGTGTTGCACCTGAATCGTCGCATCGCTCGGCTCGGTGGGGCGTAGCGCCAACCGTTGCACCGATAGGGTGCAGGGTTGTTGGAAGACAATGGCAGGAGCGAGCATCAGGTGTATTTGTTTGTTGACATTATCAAGTGTCAATTTAAATTTACTATAGGGTTTACCCTATTTTTCTGACGTTTGTTTCGGTTTTGTCTAGGGGTTTCCGGCCAATCACCACGCCCCCGTGCATTGGAAGGGACGTAGGCAGGCTTTCAATGTCAACAAAACCTGCTTCAGACATCAGCAGCGCGATCCGACTGGCCGTACGCAGGCGCCCCTGCCCCATGGCCAACAGATAAAAGTGGTAGTAGGGGTCAACGCGCGCGGCGCCGCCGGGTTGCTCGGCCATGGGTTCGGCCAGCAGAAGCGTGCCGCCGGCGGGCAGGGCGCGCCAGCAGCCCTGCATCAGTCGGCGCACCACCTCGTCGGGGTGGTCGTGTGCCACGCGCAGCAGCGTAATCAGGTCGGCCCCCACGGGCAGGTTGTCGTGGCCAAAGTGCAGGCCGTGGCATTGCACGCGGCCCTTCAAACCCACGCTGGTCAAGCGTTGTTCGGCTAACTCCGCCACCGGTGGCAAGTCCACCAGCGTCAGCTGCAAGCCCGGCACGCGTTGGGCTAAAGTGGCCACCCAAGCGCCTTGTCCACCGCCCACGTCCATCACGTGTTGGTGCTGGGCAAACGGGTACACCTGCAGCAGTTGCTCGCGCAAAAAGCTTTGCGAACTGGCCATTAGCCCCGAGTAAGCGGCCACGCCTTGGGCTGACCAGTGGTGCGGCGCGGCCGATGGTGCATCGCGGCCGTCGCTGCCATCGGTGTAAAGCCAAAACCGATGCATGGCGCTGGTCTTGGGTTGGCGCATCAGCGCCACGGGGTGTTGCATGTCCGCGTACAGCAACGCGTTGTGCTGCACCATGTCGCGTATGCCGGCGTGGGTTAACAGCGGCGTGGCCAAGGGGCCCAGGGTGTAGCGCTGGCCACGGCGGCGCAGCAAGCCCAGCTGCACCGCGCTGTCGAGCAAGGCCGTCATGGCCTCGAGCGGCATGTCGTGCGTTTTGGCCAGCGCTGCGGCGCCTTGCGCGCCGCTACGTTGCAGGCGCACCAGCAGGTCAAGCTCCAGGCAAGCCAGCAGCACCTGGGTGTGCACAAAGCCCGCCATCACGTCAAACAGTTGATGCGCCCGGCGCCGTACCAGCCAGCGCGTAAGCACGCTACGGCTGGCCCATTGGTGCACGCGCGGGTTCACCAGCCAGCCCGCCCGCGCTTGCTGCAGCCGTTGCCACCAGCTCAACGCCGCGCTGCCGGCAGAGGCATGAACTTGCTGCATGGGCCTAAGCGGTGGCGCGAGGGTTGGGGTGGCGCCAGGCAATTGACAGCTGCGGCACCAAGCGCAACGCCTCGTGCCGCACCAGCTCGCGCATGGCGCTTTGCTGCGGGCAGGCGGGCACGGCGGCCACGGCGTCTTGCATGAGCGACTCAAAGCGCTTAAGCGCCCCCGACAAGCCCAGCGTTTGCATCGCGTTGGGTCGGTCGTGGGCTTGGTCTTGGCCCACCGGTTTGCCCAACTCGGCCGCGTCGCCCACCACGTCGCGAATGTCATCGGCCACCTGATACGCCTCGCCCAGCTGCTCACCCAGCGCTTGCCAGGGCTCGGGCGTGGCGCCGGCGGCTTGCGCGCCTAACGTGGTGGCGGCCACAAATAACGCCCCAGTTTTGGCGCGCTGGTACTGGGACAAATCCACTTCCGTTTCGCACTCCCAGGCTTGACCAGCCACCACCCCCGCGGGCGAGCCGGCCGCTTGCGCCAGCGTGCGTTGCATGGCCAAGGCGCGCTCGGCATGGTTAACATCCGGGCCAGTAAGCACCTCAAAAGCCAGCACAATCAGTGCATCGCCTGTGAGCAGAGCCAAGGGCTCGCCGTATTGGCGCTGCACACTGGGGCGGCCGCGCCGGGTGTCGGCGTCGTCAAAGCAGGGCATGTCGTCGTGCACCAACGAGGCGCAGTGCAACAGCTCCACCCCCACCGCGCCGCCCAAGGCCAAGCCCGGGGCATCGCAGGCACAGGCCTGTGCCACCGCCAAACACAACTGAGGCCGTATGCGCGCCCCCCCCGGAAACACCGCATGCCGCATGGCTTGCAGCAATTTGGGTGGCGCCCCGTGGTGGGGTGCTGGGGCCAGCTGGCGCTCCAGCGCCTGCTCAATCCGTTTGCGCATGTCCATGGGGCCCCCGATCAGTACAGTTGTAAAAAGAGTGTGACATCAAATAGTGTCAATTTAACACGACACCTTAGAATGTCAAGTCGTTCGCTTGTGTCATTTTTATGAATGTGCTACAAGTGTCACTATTAGTTGACACTGACCGGTGATTCCATGCTCGCTTTAATTGATGTGGGTCTGCAACGCGGCCACCGCTGGTTGGTGCGTGGCCTGGGCTTGCAGGTGCTGGGCGGGCAAACCTGGCAGATTGAAGGGGCCAACGGCGCGGGCAAAACCACCTTGCTGCGCGCCTTGGCGGGTTTGTTTCCGTTGGGTCAGGGGCAAATGCTGTGGCATGGCCAGCCGTTGCTTGGTGACAACTGGCGCGCCATGCGCGAGCACATGGCGTGGATAGGCCCAGTTCCGGCGCAAAAGGCCAACCTCGATGCGCGCGCCAATTTGACCCTGGGTTGCGCGCTGGCTGGGCAAGCGGTCAATCGGCAGGCCATGGATGCCACCTTGGACGCCTGCGGCCTGAGTGCCGTGGCGGGCCAGCCGGTGGGACGCTTGTCGCAAGGGCAACGACGCTTGGCGGCGCTGGCCCGGCTGGGCTTACCCGGGGCGCCAGCGCTGTGGCTGCTGGACGAGCCCTTTGTCGCGCTGGACCAGCGCGCCACCGGTTGGTTGCAACAGCTCATGCAGCGCCACGTCCACGGCGGCGGGGCCGTGGTGTTTACTGCGCATGGGCAAACCGGCCACGCCTACGCCGGGCTGAGGCGGTTGGCGCTATGACGGCGTCGGTGGCCTGGGGCGCAGCCCCCGCACGCGAGTTAGCCAGTGCCTGGGTAAGCCTGGGCGTGGTGTTGCGCGCCACGGTAGCCAGCCAGTGGCGCCAACGCGCCGATTTGGCCGCGGCGTGGTGTTTTTTCTTGGTGGTGGCGGCGTTGTTTCCGCTGGCCGTGGGGCCCGAGCCGCAGCTGCTGCAGCGCATGGGCCCGGGCGTGATTTGGGTGGCTGCCGTGTTGGCCACGCTGGGGACGTTGCCGCGCTGGTTTCATGACGATTGGCAAGACGGCACCTTGGAGCAAATGGTGTTGTCGCCGCATCCGTTGGCGTTGTTGATGTTGGTTAAGGTGGCCACGCACGGCGCGTTGGCTTTGCTGCCGCTGGTGGTGCTCAGCCCGTTGTTGGCTGTGCCGTATGGGCTTTCGGCCTCGGCCTTGGTGGTGTTGGTGGCGGGCTTGTTGTTGGGGCTGCCGGTGCTGTGTTTGCTGGGCGCGGTGGCCGGGGCACTGGTGCTGGGCGTGCGTAGTGGCGCGGTGTTGTTGGCCCTGCTGGTGCTGCCGCTTACGGTGCCTTTGTTGGTGCTGGGTGCGGGCGCCGTGGGGCAGCCACCCGAGGTGGTGGCGGCGCACTTGTCGCTGCTGGCGGCCATGGCGTTGTTGGCCGTGGTGGGCTTGCCGTGGGCGGTGGCCAGCGCGGTACGCATGGCGGTGGAGGGCTAGGTATGGGCACACGCATCAACTGGTTTTATTTTGCTGCGCCGTCGCGCTGCTACCGCTTGGCGCAAACCTTACAGCCTTGGTTGCTGGGCGCTGCCGTGGTGCTGGGTGCCTGGGGCTTGTACCTGGGCTTGTGGCAAGCGCCAACCGACGCGCAACAAGGCGAGGTGTACCGCATTGTGTTTATGCACGTGCCCGCGGCGTGGATGTCCATGGTGATTTACCTGGCCATGGCGGGCTGGGCGGCGGCGGGTTTGATTTGGCAGTCGCGCCTGTCGCACATGATGGCGCAGGCCTTGGCGCCCACTGGTGCGCTCATGACCTTTGTGGCGCTGTGGACCAGCGCGCTGTGGGGCCAACCCACCTGGGGCACCTGGTGGGTGTGGGACGCGCGCCTAACCTCTGAGCTGTTGCTGTTGTTTTTGTACCTGGGCTACATGGCGCTGCACGCCAGCATCGAAGACGCACACCGCGCCGACCGCGCGGCGAGTTTGTTGGCCATTGTGGGTGCCATCAATGTGCCGGTGATTTACTTTTCGGTGGTGTGGTGGAACACCTTGCACCAGGGCGCCTCGATTGGGCCCAGCGGTTCACGCATGGCCGAGCCCATGCTGCACGCCATGCTCATCATGGTGGCCGCGGCGTGGTGTTACACGCTGGCAGCGGTGTTGGCGAGGTTGCGATTGATTTTGTTGCGCCGCGAGCGGCACACCACATGGGCGCAGCGCGCGCTGCACGAACAGGAGAGTCAAGCATGAGCACGCTGGAAGTGTGGTTCAGCATGGGAGGGCGGGGTTGGTACGTGTGGGGCGCCGTGGGCATGACGCTGCTGGTGCTGCTGGCCGAATGGATGGTGCTGGTGTGGCAGCGGCGCGCGCTGCAGCGCCCAGCGCAAGACCAAGCCTGGGACATGGGGCTGGAGTCGTCATGACGGCCAAGCGTTGGCGCATGCTGTGGTTGGGCGCGGCGTTGGTGGCACTGGGCGGGGCAGCCACCTTGGTGTTGCGCGCCTTTGAGAGCAACTTGGTGTTTTTTTACAGCCCCACGCAAGTGGCCGCGCAGCAAGCGCCCACCACACGCGCGTTTCGTGTTGGCGGGTTGGTGCAGCAAGGCAGTGTGCAGCGCGCGGGCGCGGGCTCGGGCTTGCAGGTAAGTTTTGTGGTTACCGACGGCGCGCACCACGTGCCGGTGCGTTACGCCGGTATGTTGCCTGACTTGTTTCGCGAGGGCAAAGGTGTGGTGGCGCAAGGCACGTTGGCTGCCGATGGCTGGTTTGTGGCGCAGCAGGTGCTGGCCAAGCACGACGAAAACTACATGCCGCCCGAAGCCGCTGCGGCGCTGCAAGCCGCGGGTGCAGCCACGCGCACGCAGGTGGCGTCGCGGCCGTGATTGTTGAGCTTGGCCATCTGGCCATCAGCGTGGCACTGGCTGCCAGCGTGGCGCTGGCCGTGCTTGGTTTGGGCGGTGCGGCGCGCCACGATGCGGCTTGGATGCGCTTTGCCCCGCGTCTGGTGGTGGTGCAAGCGGCCACGGTCACGCTGGCGTTTGCCGCGCTCACCTGGGCGTTTGTGCACACCGACTTCTCGGTTGCGCTGGTGGCTGGTTACGCCCATTCGGCGCTGCCCCTGGTGTACCGCTACACCGCGGTGTGGGGCAACCACGAGGGCTCCATGCTGCTGTGGGTGTGGGTGCTGGCTGGTTGGACGTTGGCCGTGGCATGGCGCACGCGCGGTGCAAGCCTCGTGCAGCGCGCCCGCGTGCTGGGCGTGATGGGGCTTATTGGCATGGGCTTTTTGGCGTTTTTGCTGTTCACGTCCAATCCGTTTTTGCGCGCCTGGCCGGTGCCGGCCGACGGGCAAGGCATGAACCCTTTGCTGCAAGACCCCGGCATGGTGTGGCATCCGCCGCTGCTGTATATGGGTTACGTGGGTTTGGTGGTGGCCTTTGCCTACACCGTGGCCGGGCTGCTGCAAGGCGAACTGGGCTCGGCCTGGGCGCGCGCCATACGCCCGTGGACGCTGGTGGCTTGGGCCTTTTTAACCGTGGGCATTGCCTTGGGCAGTTTTTGGGCGTACTACGAACTGGGTTGGGGCGGTTGGTGGTTTTGGGACCCGGTAGAAAACGCCTCGTTCATGCCCTGGTTGGTGGCCACGGCGTTGTTGCACAGCGCGGCCATGGCCGATGCGCGCGGCAGCTTTAGGCTATGGACGGCGCTGCTGGCGCTGCTGGGCTTTGCGCTGGCGTTGCTTGGCACGTTCATTGTGCGCTCGGGTGTGCTCAGCTCGGTGCACGCGTTCGCCTCAGACCCCGGGCGCGGTTTGTTTATTTTGGTTTTTTTGGCGCTGGTGGTGGGCGGTGCGCTTGCGCTTTACGCTTGGCGTGCGCCCACAGTGGGCGTGGGGGCGAGCTTTCAAGGCTGGTCGCGCGAGGGTTTGTTGTTTGGCCAAACCTTGCTGCTCATGGTGGCTGCGGCCAGTGTGCTGCTGGGCACGCTTTACCCCATGCTGCTTGATGCCATGGGGCTGGGCAAGTTGTCGGTGGGGCCGCCGTACTTTGAAGCCGTGTTTGTGCCCTTGATGCTGCTGGTTATGTTGCTGATGGTGCCCGGCCCGGTGCTGGCCTGGCGCCGCGCCGCTGGCAGGGCGCCTTGGCGCGCGTGGATGGTGGTGGCCGGGTTGGCCGTGGGCGCGGCCACGGCGGTGGTGTGGTGGGTGCCGGGTGCGTCGTGGGCCACGTGGGGCGGTTTGGCCTTGGCCGCGTGGCTCACGTTTGGCGTGGCGCAGCACATGGTGCAGTGGTGGCGCCAGCGCTTGCCCGCCTCGGCGCGCTGGCGGGCGCTGCGCGGCGCCAAAGGCGGCATGTGGTTGGCGCATTTGGGTGTGGCGGTGTTCGCCCTTGGCGTGGCGTCGGTCTCCACCTGGGGCCACGAGCAAGACGTGCGGCTGCGCCCGGGCCAAGTGATTGCCGTGGGCAACGTTGAGTTGCGCTTTGACGGCATCACCATGGCGCCCGGGCCTAACTACTTTGCGGTGCGCGCCCGTCTGCCCATGCAGCAACACGGCCAAACGGTTACCACGCTTGAGCCCGAGCGACGCTTGTACCTGGCCAACGGCCAAACCATGACCGAGGTGGCGATTGACCGCAGCCTGTGGCGCGACGTGTACGTGGCCCTGGGCGAATCGCTAGGCAACGACGCTTTTGCCTTTCGCGTGCACCACAAGCCGCTGGTGAACTGGATATGGCTGGGCTGCTTGATGATGGCTTTGGGCGGCCTCATGGCGGCGTTTGACCGGCGCGCGGCGCTGCCGCCGGCGCAGGCCGCATGACACGGGCACCGCGTCGCCTGGGGCCATGGCTGGCGCTGGCGGGCTTTGCCTTGCTGTGCGTGGCCTTGGGTGTGGGGCTTAGGCTGAATCCGCGCGAGGTACCCTCGCCACTCATCGGCCAACCCTTACCGGCGTTTGCACTGCCCGCGTTGGGTAAGCCCGCCGCGGCGGTTAGCTCACAGGCCTGGCGCGGCCAGTGGTGGGTGCTTAACGTGTGGGCCTCGTGGTGCACGCCGTGCGCCGTTGAGCATCCGGTGTTGCTGCAGTTGGCGCAAAGCCAGCGTGTTACGTTGGTGGGGCTGAACTACAAAGACGCCAGCCCCGCCGCACAACAATGGCTGGCGCAGCGCGGCAACC
>JALRBF010000211.1 GCA_023262365.1 Burkholderiaceae bacterium | reverse complement strand
TTGGACTCCTCGGCGGTGGAAAAGCCCGCGTACTGACGAATCGTCCATGGCCGTACCGTGTACATCGTGGCCTGTGGCCCGCGCACATACGGGGCAAAGCCGGGCAAGGTGTGGGTGTGTGACAACCCTTGCACGTCCGCCTCGGTATACAACGGCTTGACCTCAATGCCTTCGGGCGTGTGCCACGTAAGGCTCTCAAGCGGCTTGCCTTTAAGCGAGCGCTGGGCGGCGGCCTCCCAGTCGGCCAGCGTGGGGATGTGAAACGGCGGGTTTGACATAAAAATGCGGCGGGTTGAATGCAGTTGTCGCATTGTATCGACAATAATTATGAATTCAAAATTAAAAATGCGTTAAACTTGGCCCCATGACCTTGGATGCCCTACCTCGCCGTGCGTTGTACCAAGACGTGGCCGACGCGTTACGCCAGCGTATCTTTGCTGGGCAGTTAAACCCGGGTGATTGGTTGGACGAATCGCGCCTAACCCAAGACTTGGGCATTTCACGCACACCCTTGCGCGAGGCCATTAAGCTGCTGGCGACCGAAGGCTTGGTAACGATGAAGCTGCGCCGCGGCGCCTACGTGACCGAAACCAGCACGCAAGACCTACGCGACGTGTACCACCTGCTGGCCCTACTCGAGGCCGACGCCGCGGCCACCGTGGCGCAACACGCCACCGCGGCTGAATTGGCCTCGCTGCAGACCTTGCACGATCAACTGGCCCGGGCAAGCCATGACCGAGAAGCGTTTTTTCGCCTCAACGAGGCGTTTCACACCCGCGTGCTGGCGATTGCCAACAACCGCTGGCGCGACCAGTTGGTGGCCGACTTGCGCAAAGTCATGAAACTCAATCGCCACCACTCGCTGCTGCGCTCGGGGCGGCTGCTTGAGTCGTTGGCCGAGCATCAAGCCATCATGGAGGCGCTGATGGCGCGCAACCCCAACCAAGCCACCCGCGCCGTGCACACCCACTTTGCCAATGGCCTGCGCGCGGCGCAGCCCGCGGTGGCCGCTAGCGACCCCGCACTGGCCGCGTAACCAGGGCAACCCCGCCCAAAATCAGCACCGCGCCCACCAAGTGGAACCAGCCCAAACGCTCGTCAAGCGTCAACCAACCCATCAGCGCCGTGTACAGCGGGCCAAGATACAGGGCCGCGGCGGTGCGGCTGGCACCCAGCACGCGCTGCGCCCACCCGTACAGCCAATACGCCCCCAACCCCGGAATCAACGCGGTTAACGCCATCAAGCCCCAGGCCATGGGGCCAAGCGGCGGCGTCTGGGGCAGCGTCAGTTCCCACACGGCAAACGGCAGCAGCACCACCACCCCACCGGCGGCAATGGCCGCCAGCTGCGCCGTAGGGCCCAGCACGCCCACCCAACGCTTTTGCAGCAGGGCGTACAGCGCCCATGCCAGGGCCGCTGCGGCCACCCACCCATCGCCTGGCACCAACTGCAGGCTACCCAGTGCGGCCCACTGCCCCTTCAATATCACATGCAACACCCCGCCAAAGGCGGCCATGACCCCCAGCCACTGCAGCGGCCGCATGCGCTCACCCAGCCACAGCCGCGCGCCCAAGGCAATCAGCACCGGCGCCGATGAATAGATCAAGGAGATATTAATGGCCTGGGTGCTTTGCCCGGCAAGGTAAATCCAGGCGCCGCATATCCACATGCCGCACGCCCCCATGACCACGTAGCGCCACGCGTGCTGTTGCAGCACCGCCCGGTGCCGCCACAGCTCGGCCCAGGCCACCGCCACCAGCACCGCCAGCGCCATGCTCCAGCGCCCCAGCGCCAGCACGTGCGGCGCAACCCAATCGGCCGCCACCCGTGCGCTCCACATGTTCACCGCCCACAACACGGGCAACACCCACAGCGCCACGCGCGCGCGGCGCTCCAGAGCCGGGCTGGGCACCACGGCCTAGACCGCAAGCACACCCGCACCGCGCGCCAGCGCGGCACGGGCCAAGCC
>JALRBF010000188.1 GCA_023262365.1 Burkholderiaceae bacterium | reverse complement strand
CGCCTTTGACCCACAAGCCGTGGTGGTGCTGGGCGGCGGTGCTCAGCCCTTGGCGCCCGAGTGGGGTGGCCCAACCCTAAGCCCGAGCAGCCGCGAGCGTTTGTTGATGGGGCAGCACTGGGCGGCGCAGTTGCACCTGCCGTTGATGTTCAGTGGTGGGCGCGGCTGGGGTGCCAGTGGCACCCAAACGTTAAGCGAGGCCGCCATTGCGGCGCGCGAGGCGGTGCGCACCGGGGTACCCATTACCTGGCAAGAAACCGATTCGCGCGACACCCACGAAAACGCCAGACGCACCGCCGCGTGGCTGGCGCTGCACGGCGTTGAGCGCGCGCTGCTGGTAACCCACGCCTGGCACATGCCACGCGCCCAAAACGAATTTGCCCAAACCCCCTTGCGCGTCTTGCCCGTGCCAGTCGGATTTATTCAAGCGCAGGGCACCGCGCTCTTGAACTGGCTGCCCAGCGGTGAGGGCTTGCGCCATAGCCGCTGGGTGCTGCGTGAGGTGTTGGCCAAGTTGGTGTTTACCCTATGGTAAAGTGGCTCGTGTTATGAAAAACGTTTCACGTTGGGCGCTGTTGGCGCTCATTTTGATTGGGCTGGGTCTGGGTGTGGTGCGCGCCCTAAACAAGCGCCAAAGCCAAGCCGAGCAGGCCGCCCAGGTGGCGGCGCAAGCCCAAACCACCCCGGTTTACGAGGTGCTGCCCAGCGACGTTTACCGCGTGCGCCCCGTTACGCTGCAGCGCGAATTGCCGCTATCGGGCAACGTACAAGCCTTGCAATCGGCCACCGTTAAATCCACTCTGGCTGGGTTGGTGGCCAAGCTGCTGGTGCGCGAGGGCCAGGCCGTTAAGCGGGGGCAGGTGCTGGCGCAAATGGATTTTGACGACCAACGCGCCAAGGTGCAGCAAGCCGAGCAACAGGTTGAAGCGGCCAAGGCCGACGTGGTGGTGGCGCAGCGCGCCCGCGACAACAACCAAGCCTTGGTCAAGCAAGGGTTTATTTCGGGCACTGCGCTGGACAACGCCAACGCCCAATACCAAGCGGCATTGGCCAAGCAGCGCGCAGCCGTGGCCGCCTTGCAATTGGCGCGCAACGGCTTAAACGACACCTCAATTCGCAGCCCGTTTGACGGCATCGTGGCCACCCGCCGGGTACGCGAGGGTGAACGCGTGCCGGCCAACGCCGCGCTGCTGGACGTGGTGGACGACACCGCGCTTGAAATCGAAGTTACGCTGCCAGCGGCCAGCATGCGCGCCGTGGCGGTGGGCCAGCGCGCCCTCATGCGAGTTGACGGCGACAGCGCCGAACGCGTGGCCGTGGTCTCGCGCATCAGCCCCAGTGTGTTGCCGGGTAGCCGCAGCGCCACCTTCTTTTTAAAACTGCAAGACGGCCAAGGCGTGCGGGTGGGCGAGTACGCCAGAGGAGAGTTGGTTGTTGGGCAAATGCAAGGCCTTGCCCTGCCAGTGGAGGCGATTCGCCGCCAAGGCGACCAGGCGCAAGCGCTGCTGATACGCAACGGGCGCGTCGTGCCCGCGGCGCTGACGCTGGGCGCCAGCGGCATGCTCAACGGCGAGGCCATGACCCTGGCCAACAGCGGTTTGCAAGAGGGCGACTGGGTGCTGCGGCCCAGCGCGGGCAGCCCCGAAGCTGGGGCGGCGGTCCGCCTGAGCGGCTCGGGCGACTGACCCGGCCATGTGGTTCACGCGCGTCTCACTGCACAACCCGGTGCTGGCCACCATGGTCATGCTGGCCTTGGTGGTGCTTGGGCTGGTCAGTTACCAGCGCATGCAAACCGACCAATTTCCCAATGTCGATTTTCCGGTGGTGGTCATCTCCACCTCGTACCCTGGAGCCTCGCCAGAAATCGTTGAAAACGAGGTCAGCAAACCCATCGAAGAGGCCGTCAACACCATCGCTGGTCTCAACAGCGTCACCTCCCGCAGTTACGCGGGTGCGTCGGTGGTGATTGCGGAATTTGGCTTGTATGTTGAAAGCCGTCGCGCTGCCGAAGACGTGCGTGAAAAAGTGGCGCAGCTGCGCGCCACACTGCGCGACGAAGTGACCGAGCCACGCGTGCTGCGCTTTGACCCGGCCAGCCGCCCGGTGTGGTCGGTGGCGGTGTTGCCCGACGATTCGAAGGGCGCGCAACCCATGTCGGCGGCGCAGCTCTCGGGCTGGGCCGACAACGTGCTACGCCGCCACCTAGAGAACGTACGCGGCGTGGGCGCGGTGAGCCTGGTGGGCGACAGCCCACGCGCCATACAAATCAACCTCAACGCCACAGCGCTTGAAGCCTATGGCCTAAGCGTGTCGCAGGTGTTGGCGGTGCTGCGGGCCGAAAATCAAGATATTCCGGTGGGCGTGGTGGACAACGCGCAGCGCGAGCGCGTGGTGCAAATTGACAGCCCCATTGGCCAGCCACAAGACTTTGCCGACTTGGTGGTGGCCAGGCGCAATGGCCAAACGGTGCGACTGGGGCAAGTGGCACAAGTGGTCGACGCCCCACTCAAAGAGGAAAGCCTGGCGTTGTACAACGGCCAGCGCACCTTGCTGGTGGAAGTGCAAAAAGGTCAGGACGAAAACACCATTGAAGTGGTGGACGGTCTGAACGAAGCCCTGGCCGACCTACAAGCCAAGCTGCCATCGGGTGTGCGACTTGAACCGGTGGCCGACACCTCGCGCCCGATTCGGGTTTCGGTAAAAAACGTGCGTCAAACCCTCATCGAAGGCGCGTTGTTGACCGTGGGGATTGTGTTTTTGTTTCTTAATTCGTGGCGCTCAACCGTCATCACAGGGTTGACGTTACCCATTGCGGTGATTGGCACGTTTTTGTTCATGTACATGGCGGGCTTTACCATCAACATGATCACGCTCATGGCCTTGTCGCTGTGCATTGGCTTACTGATTGACGATGCCATTGTGGTGCGAGAAAACATCGTGCGCCACGCGCAAATGGGCAAACCGCCGTTTGAAGCGGCGATGCAAGGCACACAAGAAATTGGTTTTGCCGTGCTGGCCACCACGCTGTCCATCGTGGCGGTGTTTTTACCCATTGGCTTCATGGGCGGCATTATTGGTAAGTTTTTTCACCAATTTGGCCTCACCATTGTGGCGGCGGTGGTGATTTCCATGTTTGTCAGCTTCACGCTCGACCCGATGCTCTCTAGCGTGTGGCACGACCCGGCGGTGGCTGAGCACGGTAAGTGGCGCCCGGTGGGCTGGTACAACCGAACCATTGGCCGCGTGACCCACGCGTTTGACCAACTCCAGAACCGACTCACCGAGTGGTACCAAGAGGCTTTGGGTTGGTCACTCAAGCACAAGTTGCTTACCCTAGCCCTAGCCTTTGCCACGTTTGTGGGCAGCTTGATGGCCGTACCCTTACTGGGTAGCGAGTTTGTGCCGCAGGCCGATTACTCAGAAACCAGTGTGCGCTTCAATACGCCGGTGGGCTCGTCGTTGGAGGTGACCGAGGCCAAAGCCAAGCAGGTCGAGCAAATCATTCGAAAGCTGCCCGAGGTGGCCTACACACTCACCACCATCAACAGTGGCTCGGCCCAGGGCAAGATGTACGCCAGCGCATACGTGCGCTTGGTCGACCGCAAAGCTCGGTCACGAAGCGTGCAAGACCTCTCACCCCTGCTGCGCGAACAACTGCGGCAAGTGGCGGGCATTTCGGTGACCCACGTGGGGCTGGTCAACAGCGTGGGTGGCAACAAACAAATCGAGTTCTCGCTGTTGGGCCCCAGCCTGGACACGCTCGAGCGGCTTAACACGCAGGTGCTGCAGCGGCTGGCTAAGGTACCCGGATTGGTGGATGTTGAGTCCAGCGTCAAGCCCAACAAGCCCACCGTTAGCGTGAGCGTACGCACCGAACAAGCCAACGACGCCGGGCTAAGCACCTCGTCATTGGCTGGGGCACTGCGCACCCTGATATCGGGCGAAACGGTAGGCAGCTGGCGTGGCAACGACGACCAAAGCTACGACGTAATCGCCCGTCTTGCCAGCGCCAACCGGCAAAACGCCAGCGACCTGCAGCAGCTGCCGTTGGTGGCGGGTGTTGACGCCGGCGGCAACGCCCGAGTGGTACGCCTGGGGCAAATTGCCGACATTCAAGCCTCGGTAGGCGCCAACCAAATCAACCGACGTAACTTAAGCCGGCAGGTGTCTTTTAGTGGCAACGTGTATGGTCGTAGC
>JALRBF010000055.1 GCA_023262365.1 Burkholderiaceae bacterium | reverse complement strand
GCCGCCGGCTTGCTCGGCCAGCATGGCCATGGGGTTGCCTTCGTACATCAAGCGCAGTTTGCCGGGTTTGTTGGGTTCGCGTTTGTCCCAGGGGTACATAAACACGCCGCCACGGGTTAGTATGCGGTGCACGTCGGCCACCATGCTGGCAATCCAGCGCATATTAAAGTTTTTGCCGCGTGGTCCGTCGGCGCCTTGCAGGCATTCGTTAATGTACTGCTGCATGGGTGGCGCCCAGTGGCGCATGTTGCTCATGTTAATGGCAAATTCTTGCGTGCTGGGCGCAATACTCACTTGGTCTTGGGTCAGCACAAAGGAGCCTTGCTCGCGGTCTAGGGTAAACATGGCCACGCCGCTGCCCACGGTGAGCGCCAGGGTGGTTTGTGGGCCGTACACGCAGTAGCCAGCTGCTACCTGGGCGTGGCCGGGTTGCAAAAAGTCTTGGGCGCTCACTTCACTGCTGTGCGAGGGTTTTTTGAGCACGCTAAAAATGGTGCCTATGCTTACGTTCACGTCGATGTTAGACGAGCCGTCAAGCGGGTCAAACAGCAGCAGGTATTCGCCTTGTGGGTAGCGGTTGGGCACGGGGTAGATGTTGTCCATTTCTTCAGACGCCATGGCCGCGAGGTGTCCGCCCCATTCGTTGGCTTCAATCAGCACCTCGTTGGCGATGATGTCGAGCTTTTTTTGCACTTCGCCTTGCACGTTGTGTGTTTGCGCGCTGCCCAGCACGCCGCCTAGGGCGCCTTTGTTTACGGCTAGGCTGATGCTCTTGCAGGCCCGCGCCACCACCTCAAGCAGCAGGCGCAACGCGGGGGTTTGCAGCTGGCCTTGGCGTTGTTGCTCAACCAGGTAGCGGGTAAGTGAGATGCGGGGTGTGGACATGGTTTACTGCACGGCGGCGGTGGGTGGAACATGGTTGGCCAAGGCGCGGCCCACCACCTCGCGTACGTCGGCGCTTTGGGCTTTGGCGGCCACATGGGCAATGGCTTGTTGGGCCAATTCGCGGTAGGGCGCGGCCAAAATCTCCCAGCGGTCGAGGGCGCGCGCCAAGCGCGCGGCCACTTGGGGGTTAAACGCGTCTAAGGCCAACACGTGGGTTTGCCACAGGGTGTAGCCAGCGCCGTCGGGGCGGTGAAAGCCGGCGGGGTTGCCTTGGCAGTAGGTGCTTAGCACGCTGCGGGCGCGGTTGGGGTTGTGCAGCGAGAAGTTGGCGTGCCCCAGCAGTTGTTGTACCCGCGCCAGCGCGCTGCCGTTGATGTCGTTGGCGCTGGCTTGCAAGGCAAACCACTTGTCCAGCATCAGTGGGTCGGCATGGGTGAGTTGGTAAAACCGCTCCAGTGCCCCGCCTGCTAGCGGGTGGTTGATTTGCAGCAGGGCGCCTAAGGCGCCTAGGCGGTTGGTCATGTTGGTGGCGTCTTTAAAGCGCTGTAGGGCTTTGCCTGGCCAGGTGCTGTCGCCTTGGCTGTGGGCGGCCAGCACCATGTAATTCAGCGCCAGGTTCAGCAGCGCGCGCTGGGAGGCGCTGTGGGCCGGGGCTTGAATGATGGCGGGCCAGTCGCTTTGCAGGGCCTGGGCCAGTCGCAGGCGCAGGGTTTCGCGCACCGTGTGAATGGCTTGGGGGTCAACTTGGTTGAGTTGTTCGGCCAGATACGACTCGCTGGGTAGCGTGAGCACCAGCGCTTTAAAGTCTGGGGCAAGGGTGGGGTCGCGCAGCACGGTACGCAGCGCTTCGGCGTGCTGGGCATGTAGCGTGGCGGGTTGTCCATGGCGTAAGGCTTGTAGGGCACTGTCCACGGCCAGGCGCTGCGCGGCCTCCCAGCGGTTAAAGGGGTCGGTGTCGTGCGCCAGCAGGTGCAGCCAGTCGGTGGTTTGATGGGGCACGTTGAGCACCACGGGGGCGCTAAAGCCGCGCAGGGCCGACAGCACCGCGCCTTCGGGCACGTTGTGCAGGGTAAAGGTTTGCTGGGCTTGGGTAAGCACCAGCACGTGCTGGTGTGCCTCAGGCGCGTTGGCTTGGTTAAGCCGCGTGTGCAGGGCCTGGCCTTGGTCGTCAATCATGGCCACGGCCAGCGGCACAACAAAGGGCTGCTTGTGCGGTTGGCCCGGCGTGGCTGGACAGTGCTGCTCGGCGCTGATGTGCAGCGTGTGGCTGGCGTGGTCGTGTTGGCAGCGCAATTGCACGCGGGGCGTACCCGCTTGGCTGTACCAGCGCTTAAACGCCTCGAGGTGTTGCGCCAGCGCGCTGTTGGGGTTGGCGTCTGCCATGGCTTGGGCAAAGTCGTCGCAGGTCACGGCTTGGCCGTCGTGCCGTTCAAAGTAGCGCGCCATGCCTTGGGCAAAGCCGTCGCGGCCCACCAGGGTTTGCATCATACGCACCACCTCCGCGCCTTTTTCGTAAACGGTCAGGGTGTAAAAGTTGTTGATTTCGGCGTATTGGTCGGGGCGTACCGGGTGCGCCATGGGGCTGGCGTCTTCGGCAAATTGCGCGCTGCGCAGCAGCCGCACATCCTCAATGCGCTTGACCGCGCGTCCCGAGTCGCTACCGGCCATGTCTTGGCTAAATTCTTGGTCGCGAAATACCGTCAGGCCTTCTTTGAGTGAGAGCTGAAACCAGTCGCGGCAGGTAACGCGGTTGCCCGTCCAGTTGTGAAAGTATTCGTGCGCCACCACGCTGAGCACGTTGTCAAAGTCGGTGTCGGTGGCGGTGGCGGGGCTGGCTAGCACAAACTTGGTGTTAAAAATGTTTAAGCCCTTGTTCTCCATGGCGCCCATGTTGAAGTCGCTGGTGGCCACAATCATGAAGCGCTCAAGATCGAGTGGCAAACCAAAACGTGCTTCGTCCCAAGCCACGCTGGCCATCAGGGAATTCATGGCGTGTTCTGTTTTGTCCAAGTCGCCGGGACGCACGAACACTTGTAGCAAATGCTCTTTGCCAGAGCGCGACACAATGCGCTGCTCGCGCGCCACCAACTTACCAGCCACCAAGGCAAACAAGTAACAGGGTTTTTTGTGAGGGT
>JALRBF010000151.1 GCA_023262365.1 Burkholderiaceae bacterium | reverse complement strand
AATTCCGCCGACAGCGGCCCACTCTGCGACTTCGCCACCTCATTCATGGCGGCAGCGAGTCCTTGGCCGGCATTCACGCACAGGTAGAGCAGATCCATCGCCTCCGGCATTTCCTGACCAATTCGCTCGGCACGTTCCTGCGCTCGACCGCGCAGCCAGATGTCGGGCAGGAAGTAGCCCAGGAGCGGCATTCCCACGATCCCAATTAACCACCACCCGCCCCAACGGCTGGCCGCGCGCTGCGCGAGTTCAGCCCATATGGCCTGCATGCGGACGTCATCAAACGGCGAACTCAAAATGTCCACTTGCTCGTGGATGTGCAGTACGTCGGCCGTGGCTGCGCCAAACGCGCACCATGTTGAAGCCACCCGATTTAACGGCACCACCACTTGTTTGACTTCGAGCTCTCGAGCAAAAACCCCAGCGTGTACTGGCCCGGCCCCACCAAACGCAAAGACGGTGAAGTCACGCGGGTCGTAGCCTTTTTCTACGGTGGTTTTGCGAATGATGTCGGCCATTTTGAATTCGGCAATCTTGGCAATACCCGCGGCGGTGGGCAACAGCCCCATGCCCAGCTGGTCGGCCACGGCTTGCACCGCGGCCACCGACTTGGCCTTGTCCAGCCGCATGCGGCCACCCAAAAAGTTGTCGGGGTCAAGGTAGCCCAGCACCACGTCGGCGTCGGTTACGGTGGGCACGGTGTTGCCCTTGCCGTAGCACGCCGGGCCGGGGTCGGCGCCGGCCGACTCGGGGCCCACGCGCAGGGTGCGCGAGGCAGCGTCCACCACGGCCAGAGAGCCGCCGCCTGAGCCTATGGCCTGAATGTCCACCTTGGGTATGAAGTACTCGTACTGCGCCACGTTGGCCATGAAGCTGTAGGCTGGTACGCCGTCTCGCACCACGCCCACGTCAAACGAGGTGCCGCCCATGTCGGTGGTGATGATGTGCTCGCAGCCCATGCGTTTGCCCAAAAACTCCGAACCCGTCACGCCCGAGACCGGCCCCGAATCCAGCGTGAGCAAGGGGGCTTCAATGGCACGCTGCACCGAGATGGAGCCGCCACCGCACTGCGTGATTTGTAGCGGCCGGGTGTAGCCGGCTTGGCGCAAACGACCATCAAGGGCGCGCAGATACCGCGAGGTCACTGGACCAATGTAGGCATTCAGGGCAGTGGCGGTCATGCGTTCGTATTCGCCCCACTTAGGCGCCAAGTCCACCGAACAACTCACAAACGCCTCAGGGGCTTGGTTGCGTATGCGTTGGGCAATTTGGTGCTCGTGCTCGGGGTGTTTAAACGACCACAGCAAACACACCGCAAACGCCTCCACACCCAGTGCCAGCAGCTCGTCAATGGCGCGGTCGACTTGCGCGAGGTTAAGCGGTACCACCACCTCGCCAAAGCAGTCCACGCGCTCGGAGACACCGCGGATGAGCCGCTTGGGCACGATGGGCACGGGCTTTTGGCTTTCGGGAAAATGCACCACCTGGTTAAGGTTGCGCGAGGTCACCCCGCGCGAGCCACGCATGATGTGAATGGCGTCTTCGTGGCCCAAGGTGGTAATGAGCCCAACTTTGGCGCCGCGGCGTTGAATCAAAGCGTTGGTGCCCACGGTGGTGCCGTGAGTCAGCATGCGTATGTTGGCGCAAAAGGTGGGCATGTCCAAGCCCAGGCGCTGCGCGGCCACCTCCATGGCGCCGAGCATGCCGTTGGCAAAGTGCGGTGGGGTCGAGGGAGACTTGGCGGCGGTGAGTTGGCCGCGCTCATCAATCACCACGCAGTCGGTGAAGGTGCCACCGATGTCAACGCCGACGTGATACTTGGCCATGGCGAATTCCTTAGATGCTAAACATGAAGTGAAGCGGCGCCCACGTGTGCCACACCCGGTATTTCAACGGCGGTGTCCGCCAACAGGTGTCGCGGTTGTGCATAGTGCTGGGCCCAGCGTGCCATTTCCTGACCTTGGTGCGCCACCACGGCGCCTAGGCGTTGGCCCTGCTGCACGGCACGCTGCCCC
>JALRBF010000111.1 GCA_023262365.1 Burkholderiaceae bacterium | reverse complement strand
GTGGCAGCTGATCACGGTCTGCGCGCTCGGTGCCTTTGGCTCCTGGGCCCTGCGCGAGGTTGAAATCTGCCGCAAGCTGGGCATGGGTTACCACGTGCCGGTCGCGTTTTCGGTCGCCATCCTGGCCTACTTCACCCTGGTGGTGGTGCGGCCGGTGCTCATGGGCGCCTGGGGCCACGGCTTTCCGTACGGGATCTTCAGCCACCTGGACTGGGTCTCGAACGTGGGTTACCAGTACCTGCACTTTCATTACAACCCCGCACACATGTTGGCGGTGAGTTTTTTCTTTGCCACGGTGTTTGCGCTGTCGCTGCACGGGTCGCTGATTTTGTCGGCCACCAACCCAGCCCCAGGCACCGAGGTCAAAACCCCTGAGCACGAAGACACCTTCTTTCGTGACTTCATTGGCTACTCGATTGGCACGTTGGGCATTCACCGCTTGGGCTTGTTTTTGGCGCTGGCGGCGGTGTTGTTTAGCGCGCTTTGTATCGTCATCAGTGGACCGTTTTGGAGCCTAGGTTGGCCCGAGTGGTGGAGCTGGTGGCTTAACCTGCCCATCTGGTCGCAATGGCCTTTGAGCTAAGCCTGTAGGAGAGCACATCATGGCGCAATACCAAAATTTGTTCACCACCGTGCAGGCCACCGGGCCGGTGCACAGTGGTGTGCCGCTGGGCCCGGGCAACAGCCCGCGCACCGGCAACCAACCGTGGGTGTCTTACTGGCTGGGCAAGCTAGGCAACGCCCAAATCGGGCCGATTTACTTGGGCGGCTTGGGGCTGGCCTCGTTAATGCTCGGCCTGTTCGCTTTTACCTTAATCGGCATGAACATGCTGGCTTCGGTGGGCTGGGACCCGATTCAGTTTGTGCGGCAGTTGTTCTGGCTGTCGCTGGAGCCGCCGCCGCCCACCTATGGGCTGGAGATTCCACCGCTCAACCAAGGCGGCTGGCATTTGATTGTGGGCTTGTTCCTCACCGCGTCGCTGGCGTTTTGGTGGGCCCGCACCTACCGCCGCGCCCGCGCCTTGGGCATGGGCACGCACGTGGCGTGGGCGTTTGCCGCGGCGCTGTGGCTGTACCTGTGCCTGGGCTTGTTTCGCCCGATTTTGATGGGTTCGTGGAGCGAGGGCGTGCCGTATGGCATCTTCCCGCACCTGGACTGGACCGCCGCGTTCTCGTTGCGCTACGGTAACTTGTTCTACAACCCGTTCCACGCGTTATCGATTGTCTTTTTGTACGGCGCCACGTTGTTGTTTGCCATGCACGGGGCAACGATTTTGGCGGTGACCCGCTTTGGTGGGGAACGCGAAATTGAGCAAATTATTGACCGCGGCACGGCCAGCGAGCGCGCTGGGCTGTTTTGGCGCTGGACGATGGGCTTTAACGCCACCATGGAGTCGATTCACCGCTGGGCGTGGTGGTTTGCGGTGTTGTGCCCCATTACCGGCGGCATTGGCATTTTGCTCACCGGCACGGTGGTGGACAACTGGTATTTGTGGGCGATCAAGCACGGCGTGGCGCCGCCCTACCCCGATATGTACCCCGCTGCGGTCGACCCCGCGCTTAGCTCAGGAGGCTGAACATGTTGCAATCATCCACACATTGGTTGGCGCGTGGTGCCAAGCTCGCGGCGTTGGCCTCGTTGGTGACGCTGGCCGCCTGTGAGCGCCCGCCCATGCAAAGCGAGCAAAGCGGCTTTCGTGGCACGGGCATGGTGCAGGTGGTCAACCCACGCACGCTGGAGGACAAGGTTGCCCTAAACGCCGTGCCCATGGCCACGCCACAAGCACCGGCCGAGGGACCCAAGGCTTCGCAGATTTACCAAAACGTGCAAGTGCTGGGCGACTTGAGCGTGGGCCAGTTCACCCGCTTGATGGTGGCCATTACCAGCTGGATTGCACCGCAAGAGGGCTGCAACTACTGCCACAACCCGGCCAATTTGGCCGAGGACAGCAAGTACACCAAGGTGGTGTCGCGGCGCATGATTGAGATGACGCAAAACATCAACGCCAACTGGAAGACCCACGTGGCCGACACCGGGGTGACGTGCTACACCTGTCACCGGGGCCAGGCGGTGCCGTCTCAGGTTTGGTTTAAGACCGACCACGAGCCCAAGGGCGCAAACTTTATTGGCGACAAAGCGGGGCAAAACAGCCCAGCGGCCAGCGTCACGTTGGCCTCGTTACCCAACGACCCGTTTACGCCGTTTTTGCTGGGCGACCATGCCATTCGCGTGAATGGCACCACCGCCCTGCCCACGGGCAACCGCAGCTCGATTAAGCAAACCGAGTGGACGTATGGTTTGATGGTGCACATGTCGGCCTCGCTGGGGGTCAACTGCACGTACTGCCACAACACGCGTGCGTTTTCGAGCTGGGAGGATGTGGCACCGCAACGCGTTAAAGCCTGGCACGGCATTCGCATGGCACGCGACGTGAACAACCAGTACATCACGCCGCTGACCGAGGTGTTCCCGGCCAATCGCAAGGGCGTGTTGGGCGACTTGGCCAAGGTCAATTGCGCCACCTGCCACCAAGGCGTAAACAAGCCGTTGTTGGGCGCCTCCATGCTTAAAGACTACCCCTCGCTGGCCAGCGGGGCCAAGTAACATGGCCACCCACCCCTCCCCTACGGCGCCCGGCGACGGGGCACTGTCGGGGGTGGTGGTGGTGTTGCTGGTGGATTTTCATCCGGACCACCAAAGCTGGGGCTGGCGGCGCCTGATGCGCGGCGGCAGCGTGTGGCGCGAGCAAGCCGGGGCGAGCTTTGCCAAGGTCATGGGCAGCGGCCACGACGGCGGCTTTACGCTGCGCCCCAGCGCCAGCCATCAAGGCGTGCTGGCCTTGGTGCCCAACCAGGCCTCGGCCCACGCGTTGCTTGACAGTGAATTGGCGCAAGCCTACCGACAGCGGGCGCGCCAATGGTGGGCTGGCATCATGGCAATTCACTCGGCCCGCGGCAGCTGGGATGGTCACCGTTGGGTGCCCTCGCCCGCGCAAAGTTTTGCCCAGCCGCTGACACGACAAAAAATGCCGCTGGCGGTGCTCACCCGTGCCAGCATCCGGCCGGCCAAGGCCATGGCGTTTTGGCGTCATGCGCCGGCGGCGCAGTCTGACTTGCAAGGCAGCAACGGCTGCTTGTTGGCCATGGGGCTGGGCGAGGCGCCGCTGGTGCGGCAATGTACGTTTAGCCTGTGGCGTGATACCCAAGCCATGGAGGACTACGCGCAAGACGGCGCGCACCAACGTGCGGCGGCCGCCGCGTACAAAAACGACTTTTTCTCTGAGTCGCTGTTCGTGCGGCTGGGCTTGCTGAGCCAGCGCGGCGTATGGCGCCACCCTGCCCCAGCCCATGCCTGAGACGCGCGTGGTGGTGGTGGGCGCGGGCGTGGCGGGCCTGAGCTGCGCGGCCGAGCTGGCGCACGCGGGCATGCAAGTCACGCTATGCGAATCGGCGCCCTCAGTGGGCGGCAAAATGCGCACGCTGCACGTGGACGGCGCGGCGATTGACGCCGGCCCCACCGTGATGACCATGCGCTGGGTGTTTGACGCCTTGTTTACGCGCTGTGGCCAGCGCTTAGGCGACGCCGTGACGCTGCAGCCGCTGGCGGTGCTGGCGCGGCACTTTTGGGGTGACGGCAGCACGCTGGATTTGTTTGCCGATCGTCGCGCCAGCGAAGACGCCGTGGGCCGCTTTGCTGGTGCCGCCGAGGCGCGCCGCTTTGCCGCGTTTTGCCGCCAGGCCGCACAGGTGTACCGCGCGCTCGAGGCGCCATACATCCGCGCGGCCGCACCCAGCATGGCGCAACTGACCCAGTCCATGGGCTGGCAAGGGCTAGCCAGCCTCACCCGCATTGGCCCCATGCGCAGCCTCATGAGCAGCTTGCAGCGTCAGCTGCATCACCCCAAGCTGCAGCAATTGTTTGGCCGCTACGCCACGTACTGTGGCTCGTCGCCGTGGCAGGCGCCGGCCACGCTGATGCTGATTGCCGAGGTGGAAATGCAAGGCGTGTGGGCCGTGCAAGGCGGCATGGCCGCCCTGGCCGAGGCCCTGGCCGCCTTGGCCACCAGCCAAGGCGTGGATTTGCGCTGCGCCACGGCGGTGCAACGCATTGAGCTGACGGGCGGACGCGTCAGCGGCGTGCGACTGCAAGACGGCAGCCACCTCGAGGCCGACGCCGTGGTGTTTAACGGCGACCCCAACGCCTTGCGTCAGGGGCTGCTGGGTGAGCCCGCGCGCGCCGCAGTGGAGCGCACGCCGCCACCGCGCTCGCTCTCGGCCGTGACGTGGGCGGTACACACCGCCACGGCCGGCGTGGCGCTGGACAGGCACAACGTATTTTTTGACGACGACTACGCCAGCGAGTTTGAGGCGATTTTTGGCACCGGGACGCTACCGCCCAAGCCCACGGTCTACCTGTGCGCCCAAGACCGTGGCGTGGGCAAGGACCCCGCCCCAGGACAAGCCGAACGCGCGCTGTGCCTGGTTAATGCACCGGCGCGCGGCGACTGGCCCGGCTGGCAAGAGGAGGACTGGCAAACATGCGAAGACCACACCATGAAACTGCTGCAACGCTGTGGCCTGCGCTGGCAACCGCAGCCACACCAGATGCAGCGCTGCACACCGGTGACCTTTCACCAACGCTTTGCGGCCTCGGGCGGCGCCCTGTACGGCCAGGCCACGCATGGATGGATGGCGGCGTTCGGCCGGCCGGGGGCGAGCAGCCCGATCGCGGGGCTGTTTTTGGCTGGGGGCAGCGTGCACCCGGGCCCGGGGGTGCCCATGGCGGCGCTGTCGGGACGACAGGCGGCCGCGGCCCTGATGGCCAGCCCCGCTTTGACCAAGCGGTGCCATCCGGTGGCTACCTCTGGTGGTACCTTGACGCACTGAGCGACTGCGGCCGCTACGGCCTGAGCATCATTGCCTTTGTGGGCAGCGTGTTCTCGCCCTACTACGCGTGGGCGCAACGCCGTGGGGCGCAGCCCGATGCCAACGATTACTGCTGCCTCAATGTGTCGCTGTACGGCCCGGCGCGCCGCTGGACCATGACCGAGCGCGGCGCGCGCTGGTGCGGGCGCGACGCCACGCGCTTTGAGTTGGG
>JALRBF010000092.1 GCA_023262365.1 Burkholderiaceae bacterium | reverse complement strand
AGCCGTTGACCTTGGGAATGGCAATGTAGTCTTTGAACCGTCCGGGCACCGGTTTGTACAGTTGGTGCAGGCAGCCCAGGGCCACGTAGCAGTCGCTGAGTTTGGGCAGAATCACGCGAAAGCCGTATAAGTCGTTGACCTGAGAAAAGCTTACGTGTTTGGCGTCCATTTTGTTGTAAATGGAGAACAGCGTTTTTTCGCGCCCCAAAATGTCGGCCTTAAGGCGCTGCTTGCGCAGCACCTTGTGCACCTGCTCGGTTACGTTGTCAATCATGTCTTTGCGCCGCCGCCGCGCGCGGCCAACCGCCTTGGCCAGCGTGTGGTAGCGCCACGGGTGCAGGTGGGCAAAGGCCAGGTCTTGCAGCTCGCGGTAGGTTTCGTTTAGGCCAATGCGGTGCGCGATGGGGGCATAAATTTCTAGGGTCTCGCGCGAAATGCGCCCCCACTTGTCGCGCGGCATGCTGGCCATGGTGCGCATGTTATGGGTGCGGTCGGCCAGCTTAACCAAAATCACGCGCACGTCGCGGGCCATGGCCAGCAGCATTTTGCGAAACGACTCGGCCTGGCTGGCCTCGCGCGTGTCAAAGGCAAGCTTGTCGAGTTTGGTTAGGCCGTCCACCAAATCGCCTACCTGCGCGCCAAAGCGCTCAATCAGCTCAGGCTTGGTGATGCCGCAGTCTTCAAGTACGTCGTGCATCAGCGCGGCCATGAGCGCTGGGGTATCCAGCTTCCAGTGCGCGCATTGCACCGCCACGGCAATGGGGTGGGTAATGTAGGGGGCGCCATCGTGGCGCCATTGGCCTAGGTGGGCTTCGTCGGCAAAGCGGTAGGCGCGCCGAATGTCGTCAATGTCGTCTGCTGGCAGGTAGTCCAGCGCCTCGAGCAGCGCGGCAAAGCTCGCCGCCGCGGCGTTGGCGGCCTCGGGCGGCGCCACCACGTGGGTGGGTTTTTGGGTTTGCGCAGGGGCGGGCGAGGACATAAGTAAGTACTTTATACCGTATACCGCCAAGCGTGGTGGCCCCAGGCGCAGGGGCTACGCTGGGGCTGGGCAAAAAAAACGCCCCTTAAGGGGCGCTTGGTACGCGGCCTTGGCCGAGCCGGGTGTTACACCGGCACTTTTTTAAGCATTTCAACGCCAATTTCACCGGCGGCGATTTCGCGCAAGGCGGTAACACCGGGTTTGTTGCGGCTTTCAATGCGGGCGGTATGCCCGGCGTTGAGCATTCGGGCGCGGTACGTGGCAGCCAGTACCAGCTGAAAGCGGTTGGGGATTTTTTCTAGGCAGTCTTCAACGGTGATCCGTGCCATGGTGGGGCTCCGCGTGCGGTGTGTTGAGTCCAAGGGCGGCAAAGGTGGTGTGCCGCAGTCGCTTTTGCGCCGCATGCCGCAGGCGCTGTGCTTGAACAATGGCTTTGAGGTCAAACAAAGCCCGCTCAAACATCTCATTGATTATAACGAAGTCAAAGTGATGCGCGTGGGCGGCCTCGTCGCGGGCGTTTTGCAGGCGCAGCTCAATGGTGCTGGGGTCGTCTTCGGCGCGGCGCAGCAAGCGGGCGCGCAATTCGTCCCAGCTGGGGGGCAAGATGAACACCAACACCGCCTCGGGGTAGAGCTGGCGAATTTGCAGCGCCCCTTGGTAGTCGATTTCGAGTATCACGTCCAGCCCGCTGGCAATGCGCTCATTGATGGCCGAGCGCGAGGTGCCGTAGCGCTGCCCGTGCACGTGGGCCCATTCCAAAAATTCGCCGCGCGCGGTCATGGCGTCAAAGGTGGCGTCGTCAACAAAAAAGTACTCGCGCCCGTCCATTTCTTGGCCCCTTGGTGCGCGCGTGGTGTGCGACACCGAGGGGGTAACGTGGGCGTCGAGCTCCATAAGGGCTTTAACCAGCGAGCTTGTGCCCGCGCCGCTGGGGGCAGCCACAACGTATAGGTTGCCAATGGGCTGGTTGGGTGGGGTGGATGCAGACATGGGCGGCTACTCGATGTTTTGTACCTGTTCGCGAATTTGTTCAATGGTGATTTTCATCTCCATGGCCAGGCGGCTTAGTGCCATGTTGGCGGCCTTGGCGCCAAGGGTGTTGGCCTCGCGGTGCAGTTCTTGCACCAAAAAGTCAAGCCGCTTGCCGTGCGGCCCGGGGCGCTGCAATGCCTCGTGCATGGCCTGTAGGTGGGCTTGCAGGCGGTCGAGCTCTTCGGCCACGTCCACTTTTATGGCGTAGGCCGTGGCCTCAACCAGCACCCGCTCGTGCCCCAGGCTTTGCCCTTCGGGACCGGCGTGGGTAAGGGCCTCGGCCATGCGCTGGGCCAAGCGCTCGCGCTGGGCTTGCAGCGCCTGTGGCAGCTCGGCTTGGGCTTGCGCGGCCAAGGCGTGCAAATGGGCCATGTGCTGCTGCACCACGTGCGTCAAGCGCGCACCCTCGCTGGCGCGGGCGCTTTGCAGTTGTTGCAGCGCTTCTTGGGTTAGCTCAAGCAGCGCGGGCTCGGTGGGCACCCACGGGCTTGGGCTGGTGGTGAGTGACAGCGCCTGCGCCACCGACAACGGCGCGGCCTGCGGCAACGCCGCTTGCACGTGCTGCTGCAGCGCGGCCAGCTCGGCCAGTTGCTGCGCGCTGGGCGCGCGAGGGCCTTGGTCTAGCCGGCAAAACCCGCGCAGCTCCACCTTGCCGCGCTGCAGGCTTTTGCCCAACAGTTGGCGCAGGCTGGATTCAAAGCCACGCCATTCGTCGGGCATTTTGAAGGCCACATCCAAAAACCGGCTGTTAACCGCGCGCAGCTCAAGGCCAATGGTGCTGCCTTGGTTTGGGTTGGCCGCGCGTTGCACGCTGGCGTAACCCGTCATGCTGTAGACTGGCGCGTTTGGTTGGGCGGGCGTAACTGCTGCCATTGCTTATTATGGCGCGGCGCAATGGGCCCGGTTTTGATGCGTTAGGTTTTTTTTATGTTCTCACGCTCCGATGCGCGCGCGGCCAACGCGCTGCGCCCAGTAAGTTTGCAGCGCGCTTTTACCCGCCACGCCGAGGGCTCGGTGCTGGTGGCCATGGGCCACACGCAGGTGCTGTGCACCGCCTCGGTAGAAGAGCGCGTGCCGCCGCACAAAAAAGGCAGCGGCCAAGGCTGGGTGACCGCCGAATACGGCATGCTGCCGCGTGCCACGCACACGCGGGGCGCCCGCGAGGCCGCCAAGGGCAAGCAAAGCGGCCG
>JALRBF010000039.1 GCA_023262365.1 Burkholderiaceae bacterium | reverse complement strand
TGGACGCTGGCCTTGGCCGCGGCCGTGGCGCGTCTAAGCCTTGGGCTCACGTTCCCCATCACCGGCGATGAGGCGTTGTTTGTCGACTGGGGGCGCCAGTGGGCCGGCGGCTACTACGACCACCCACCCATGGTGGGCTGGTGGCTGGCACTGATTCAGCCCACCTTGGGTGATGCCCTTTGGGCGGTACGCCTGCCGGCCATGTTGTTGCCGGTGGCGCTGGCCTGGGTGGTGGCCGACATGGTGCGCACCGTAGCCGCCGACAAAGCCGCGTGGGCCTTGCTGCTGGTGTTGTGCTTGCCTTGGAGTTGGTGGTACATCTTTGTTACCACCGACACGCCGCTGTTGGCCGGGGCCTTGCTGGCCGTATGGGCGTGGTGGCGTGCCCAGCCTTTTGACCGCCCCAGCCTGCGAGGCGTGGCCTGGTACGCGTTGGTGGGTGTGGGCGTGGCGGTGGCGTGGTTGTCCAAATACTTCGCGGTGCTGTTGGCCGTGGGGTTGGCGCTGCAAGCCATGCACCAGCGGCGATGGTGGGCCATGGGCGTGGTGGCGCTGGTGTGTTTGCCTGCGGTGGCGTGGCACGTGGTTTGGAACATGACCCACGGTTGGGCCACGGTGATGTTTAACGTCTTCAATCGCAACCAAGACGCCGCGGCCAGTTGGCGGCATTTGCCGGTGTACGCGTTGTCTTGGGTTTACTGGTTAACGCCGGCGTTGGCTTGGGTGTTGTGGCGCCATCGGCGGGCCGCGTGGGCCGAGTTGCGGCACCCCAGCGGGCGCGGCTTACCGCTGCTGGCCCCGGTGCTGCTGCTGGGCGTGGTGGCCTTGGCCACGCAGGTGGGGCTGCATTGGTTGCTGGCGTTTTACCCGCTGGCGCTGGTGTGGGCGGTGCTGGCGCTGCCGCTGCCCGCGTTGCGCTGGGCGTGCTGGGGGGTGGCAGCATTTACGCTGCTGCACGCGGTGGTGGTGGTGGGTTTGACCACCACCAGCCTAAGCGACTGGCGCGATACCCCGTGGTACCCCAAGTTGGTGCGCAGTTACCGCACCGCCGAATTGGTCGCGCAAGTCGATGCCCCGGGCACCGTGCTCATGACCACGGGCTACACCGCCTCGGCGTTGTATGGCTACGCCTTGGGGCGCCACGTGCCCGTATTTGGCGTGGGCAGCAAACACGGCCGCCACGACGACTTGTTTACCGACTACCGCGCCTTCAACGGTGCCACCGTGCGCGTGCTGGCTGAGCGACCCCTCAACCCGGCCGATTACGCGCCGTTTTTTGCGCAGATACGGCGTTGGCAAATCAGCCAAGACGGGGTGAGGTTTGAGGTGCTGGAAGGAAAGGGTTTCAACGCCGAGGTCTACCGCCAGCGCGTGCTGCAGCCGGCGTATCAAACGTTTCATCGCATTCCGGCGTGGTTGCCCGTGCTTGACGACCCGCTGGCGCGGGCCGTATGCGGCCAGCCGCGCTGCCCAGGGCCCACCGCGCGCGTGCCGTAAACTCAAGCTCGCCATGAATGCAAACACGCCCCTCTTGCACGGCACCGTGTTGGTGGCCGATACCTCGGACCCCGCTGTGGTTGCGGCGCTGGCCTTGCCCGTGCAAGACGCCACCACCAACCCCTCGCTGGTGCTCAAAACGCTGCAACAACCGGCGTATCGGCCTTGGTTGCGTCAAGCCGCACAAAGTACACAAGCCGTGGCTGGGCAAGACCATGCCGAGGCGGTGATGGACACCTTGCTGGTGCGATTTGCCCATGCCTTGCTGGCTGTGATTCCGGGGCGGGTTTCGGTGGAGCTCGACGCCCGCTTGAGTGTTGACACCCAAGCCACCGTCGCCAAGGCTCACCAGTTGTTGGCCCGCATGGATGCCGCTGGGGTGCCGCGCCAGCGCGTGTTGGTCAAGATTGCCGCGACCTGGGAAGGCATCCAAGCCGCGCGTGCATTAAGTCAGCAAGGCATAGGCACCAACATGACGTTGGTGTTTGGCATGGCGCAGGCCACAGCCTGCGCCGACGCCGGGGCGACCTTAATTTCTCCATTTGTTGGCCGCATTTACGATTACGTCAAGGCCCAAGCCGGTGCGGCGTGGGACGAAGCCGCCCACGCGGGCGCGCACGACCCTGGCGTGCAATCGGTTACGGCGATTTACCAAACCTTTAAGCACCACGGCGTGGGTACGGCCGTGATGGGCGCGAGTTTTCGCAAACTCGATCAGGTGTTGGCGTTGGCCGGCTGCGACTTGCTCACCATCAGCCCCGACTTGCTTGGGCAGTTGGCCACACACGCCGCGCCTGTGGTGCAGGCACTGCAGCCGGGGCACACGCCGCACGCCTTGCGCGTTTGGCCGCAGGTCACCGAGTCTGCCTTTCGCAACGCCATGGTCGACCATGCCATGGCCCGCATTAAGCTGCAAGAGGGCATCGACGCCTTTGTACGCGATACCCAAACCTTGCTTGAAATGATTCAAGCCGAGCGCATCCAATAAAAAAACCCACCGGGGTCACCGGTGGGTTGGGAGGGCAGGGGGCCGACGGCTTGCGCCAGCCCCTGGATGGCCCGGGCCTTGTTACATGCCCATGCCGCCCATGCCACCCATGTCACCCATGCCGCCAGGCATGGCAGGCGCGGCCGACTCGTCTTTGGGCGACTCGGCCACCATGGCTTCGGTGGTCAGCATCAGGCTGGCCACGGAAGCGGCGTTTTGCAACGCGGTGCGCGAGACCTTGGTGGGG
>JALRBF010000373.1 GCA_023262365.1 Burkholderiaceae bacterium | reverse complement strand
TTTTTTGATAAAATCCCAGATTTTTTCAAGTGCATCGTAAAACGGCTGTAATTCCTCAGAATTATCTGATATCGCTTTTTTAATCGTATCAAATGCATCTGACAATCCTTTGAGGATTGGTTTTACCACTGATGCGATTTTTGCCGCGCACCATTGACGAAGACCAATGGCAATGCGCCAACCGCGCCCTGCTTTGGTTGTGGCAGCAGTACGGCGAAAAAACCCCTAGCCCGCGGGTGCGACAAGCCGGTGACAAGCCACGCGTGAACATCATTGGGCCGAGCTACGGCGTGTTTAACAGCGCCTCGGATGTGGCCGAGGTGTGCCGCTTGGTTGAGGGCCTCGGTGCCGAGGTCAACATGGTGTTCCCACTGGGCAGCCACCTAGAAGACGTGGCCCGGCTGAGTCAAGCCGACGTGAACATTTGCATGTACCGCGAGTTTGGCCGCTTGCTGTGCGAGGAGCTGGAGCGGCCTTACCTGCAAGCACCCATGGGGCTGCACAACACCACAGCGTTTTTGCGCAAACTGGGTGAACTGCTGGGGGTTGACCCCGAGCCATTTATTGAACGCGAGCGCCACACCACGCTCAAGCCACTGTGGGACTTGTGGCGCTCGGTCACACAAGACTTTTTTGCCACCGCCAGCTTTGCCGTGGTCGCCAGCGACACCTACACGCGCGGCCTACGTGCCCTGCTACAAGACGACTTGGGCCTGCCGTGTCGCTTTGCGGTGTCACGCCATGCGGGGGCCAAAACCGACAACGCCGCGGTGCGCGAACTGGTGCACAAGCAAACCCCTTTAATTCTCTTTGGCAGCATCAACGAGCGCATGTACCTGGCCGAGGCTGCGCAAGGCGGGGCCATGCGTGCCACCTTTATCGCCGCGTCGTTTCCGGGGGCCATTATTCGGCGCGCCACCGGCACACCGTTTATGGGCTACGCCGGCGCCACCTATGTGCTGCAAGAGGTGTGCAACGCGCTGTTTGACGCCTTGTTTCACATTCTGCCCCTGGGCACCACCATGGACGCCCAAGCCCAAGCCACGCCAGCGCGCGACGGCCAAGCGCCGCTGGCCTGGGACCAAGCCGCCCAAGCGCTGCTGGCGCGACTGGTGGCCAAGCAGCCGGTGCTGGTGCAAATTTCGACTGCCAAGCGACTGCGCGACGACGCCGAGCAGCGCGCCCGCGCCCAAGGCAACGAGGCGGTGCAGGCCAATCACGTGGATCAAGCCAGCCACACGCTGGGGCTAGGCGAGCCGGCATGACCACGTGGCGATTCAACCCATTGGTGTTCACCGTGCCGACTGCGGCGCGGTGGCACCCCCCGACGTTCTGGTGCTCGGCCAGAACTGCCCAAGCTGCGCGGGCCGTGCGCAGCAACGGCCGCAAGGCCATTTGAGAAGGAGCGTTCGTATGTCAACTCGGACTTCAATTTCCGGCCTGACCGACGATGAGGCTCAGGAGTTCCACCAGTACTGGATACAGGGGACCGTGGCGTTTACGGCTGTTGCCGTGATCGCGCACCTGCTGGTCTGGGCCTGGAAACCCTGGTTCTAAGTAGCTTCGTGTTGCAAGGAGGTTAAACCATGCCTGCTACGTCTTTGGTTTCGCACAAGCCACCACGCGCAAACGACAAGTTGGCGTCGTGGTTGATTTTTGCGCCCTGCTTTGTGCTGGTGCTTGTGGTTGCTTTGCTCGGTCAACTCGCCGGCATGCACTGGAAGGACTGGTTACCGGGTGCCGAGCATGCCCATGGCATGTTGGGCGGCGTCAAGGCGGCGGTCTACACCTTCATGTCCCACATCATTTAGGAGAAACCACTATGTGGAGAATCTGGCGTCTTTACGACCCGCTCAGGGCCATGGTCGTGCAGGGCATCTTCCTGTTCGGTCTGGCAGCGATGATTCATCTCATCTTGCTGAGCACCAACAAGTTCAATTGGCTAGACGGCCCGAAGAAGTCGGCGGCAGCATCGGCGCAATACAGCCCGTTGCCCGCGGTTACTCCGGCCCGCAAGGCTTAGGAACGATGCAAACGCAGGCGTTGTGCCCAGCCCTAGGCTGCGCGCAGCGCCTGCTCAAAACAAGCAATTCACTCGATGCAGGAGGGCCTCGCAATGGCCATGCTCAGCTTTGAAAAGAAATACCGGGTGCGCGGTGGCACGCTGTTGGGCGGGGACCTGTTTGACTTCTGGGTCGGCCCGTTTTATGTCGGCTTCTTTGGCGTGACCACGGCGTTCTTCGCGTTTTTGGGAACCGCGCTGATTTTGTGGGGCGCCTCGCAAGGGCCCACGTGGAATCTTTGGCAAATCAACATCGCGCCGCCCGATTTGTCTTACGGCTTGGCGCTGGCCCCGCTGATGGAAGGCGGCCTGTGGCAGCTGATTACGGTGTGCGCCATTGGCGCGTTTGTCTCGTGGCTGCTGCGCGAGGTAGAAATTTGTCGCAAGTTGGGCATGGGTTACCACGTGCCGTTTGCGTTTGGTGTGGCGATTTTGGCCTACGTGACGTTGGTGGTGGTGCGCCCGGTGCTCATGGGCGCTTGGGGCCATGGCTTTCCGTACGGCATCTTTAGTCACTTGGACTGGGTCTCCAACGTGGGCTACCAGTACCTGCACTTTCACTACAACCCCGCGCACATGCTGGCGGTGAGCTTTTTCTTTGCCACCACCTTTGCCCTGTCCTTGCACGGCGGCTTGGTGTTGTCGGCCACCAACCCAGGGCGCGGCCATGTGGTCAAAACCCCTGAACACGAAGACACCTTTTTCCGCGACACCATTGGCTATTCGGTGG
>JALRBF010000363.1 GCA_023262365.1 Burkholderiaceae bacterium | reverse complement strand
AATCAATCAATTCGTTGATTTGTCGGGTGCGGTGGCCTGCGTCTACCCCGAGCGGTCGGGCGATTTTTCGTTTGCACCGATGATGCAACGGGTACAAGCGGCCAACCCGCACCTCAAGTTAAGGTTGGTTTTGGGTAAGGCTGAGGTGGGCGAGGTCAGCTTAGAGGCGTTGATCAATGCCCCGGCCACACTACCTACTGACGTACTGGACCGCGTCAGCATTGACCCGACTGATCCGTGCATCTTTCAGTTGTCCGGGGGTACCACAGGTATTCCCAAACTCATTCCGCGCACCAACAACGATTACGCCTACAACTCCAAGGTGGCGGCCAGGGTCACCCAAGTTGAGGCGGACTCTGTCTTGCTGTTGGTCCTCCCCATCGCGCACAACCTTCCGCTGGCTTGTCCGGGTATTCAGGGGTTTTTCTTCAATGGCGCGAAAGTTGTGTTGCACGCAAATACCCGTCCCGGTGAAATTTTTTCGCTCATCGCGCAGCATCGGGTCACCCATCTCAAGGTGGTCCCCGCGTTGTTGATTCGCCTAATTAACGACCCCTCGATCGAGCAGTACGATTTAAGTAGCGTCAAACTCATACAAAGTGGCGGTCAGCGCATGCAGCCTGAGGTGCGCGAAAAGACCAAGCAGCTGTTCACCCATGCGTTTGTACAGGAAAACTTTGGCATGTCGGAGGGCACGTTAATGTTCGTGCGTCATGACGATTCAGATGAAGCCAAGCTCGAGACGTGCGGCCGACCGGTTTGTGAGGATGATGAGGTACTGCTGCTTGATGATGAAGGCAAAGAGGTGCCCGATGGCGAGGTGGGTGAGCTTACGGTGCGTGGACCGTACACGTTGCGCGGCTACTTTGGTGTGCCCGAGTACAACGCGCGGCAGTTTACGCCCGATGGGTTTTACCGCTCGGGCGACCTGATGCGGCGCCACCCCTCGGGTAACTACGTGGTGGAAGGTCGTAAGAAAGATTTGATTAACCGCGGGGGAGAAAAAATCAGTGCCGAAGAGGTGGAGAACCTGATTTTGGGGCACCCAAGCGTGCAAAACGTGGCGTGTGTGCCCATGCCAGACGCCAACATGGGCGAGAAGATGTGCGCCTACGTCATACGCAAACCGGGGGCCTCGCTCACCCTAGTCGAACTGGTCGAATTTTTGCTTACCAAAGAAATTGCCAAATTTAAGCTGCCCGAGCGACTTGAGACATTGGAAGAATTTCCTGTTTCAACTTTTGGCAAGGTATCCAAAAAACAATTGAGTGAATGG
The DNA here is from genome assembly GCA_023262365.1 of Burkholderiaceae bacterium. GTDB lineage: Bacteria > Pseudomonadota > Gammaproteobacteria > Burkholderiales > Burkholderiaceae_C > RS62. The sequence goes on along the minus strand of JALRBF010000363.1, from coordinate 12,305 downwards.
ATAGCAACCAAGCTTGAACAAGAAGCCCAAACAAAGGCATAGACCACGATGCGCATTATTGATTTACATTGCTACCCGGGCACAACGACTTGGATTGATTCGCAAGGCCCTTACCCGGCCGAGTTGGCCCGCTACTGGAAGCGTGAATGGGTGGGCAAATCCGAACAAGACGTGATTGCCGAATTCACTGACGCGGGGGTTGAGGCCTGCTTGGTGGCGCTTGACTTGGAGACCACGGTGGCTGCGCCGCCATGTACCAACGACTACGTGCACGCCATGTGGCAGCGGCATCCCGAGCGGGTGATTCAGTGCTGGGCGGCGGTGGAGCCGGCCAAAGGCGAAATCGCCATGCAACAAGCCCGCCATGCCATTCATGACTTGGGTATGCTGGGGTTTCACTTTCATCCCATCATGCAGCATTTTGCGGTTAGCGACCGGCGTTTCTATCCGTTGTTTGAAGAGATTGCCGCCATGGGCGTACCCATCATGGTTGATGTGGGCACCACCGGCATGGGCGCGGGCATGCCGGGTGGCAATGGCGCGTTGATCGAACACGCCCACCCCAAGCACATTGACCGCTTGGCTGCGGCGTTTCCCAACATGCCCATCATCATGGCGCACCCAGGCTGGCCGTGGGTAGAAGAGACCACCGCCGTGGCCCTGCACAAGGGCAACGTGTATTGGGAAATGTCGGGCTGGGCGCCCAAGCACTTTCCGGGCAACTTAAAGGTGGACATTCGTGGACGGCTACAAGACAAAATTATGTTTGGCAGCGACTACCCCAGTTTGCCCTACGCCAGAATTTTTAAAGAGTGGGACGAGTTGGGCTACAAACCCGAGGTGATGGATAAAATCATGCACGGCAACGCCGAGCGCGTTTTGGGGTTGTAGCCCCGCGTTGACTGGGAAAGCACATGACAACAGACGCACGTTTTAACGTTGAGTTACCCGCCGCGCCAAGCGGCATGAGCGATGGCGAGTGGCAGGCGCGTTTGCAGTTGGCGCTGGCGTATCGTGTGGTTGATTGGTATGGCTGGACCAGTGTGGTGTACAACCACATCACCTTGCGGGTACCCGATTCGGACGATTTGCTCATCAATCCGTTTGGTATGCGTTACGACGAAATTCGCGCCAGTGATTTGGTACGCATCACCCCAGACGGCGAGATTGTCTCGCCCACGGCGTGGCCGATCAACCAAGCCGGGCTGGTGATTCACTCCACCATTCACCGCGCCCGCCCAGATTTGCACTGCGTGCTGCACACGCACGAGGCCATGTCGCAAAGCCTGTGTGCGGTGGACGCGGCGGTGATGCCGCTGACGCAGGAGGGTTGCCAGTTTTATGAGCGCGTGGGTTACCACGACTTTGAAGGCATTGTGCTCGACGGCAGTGAAGGGCCAAAAATTGTGCAAGCCCTAGGGCACGCCAACCACACCCTGGTGTTGCGCAACCACGGGCTAATTACCGCCGGCCCCGACGCCGTGTGGGCCGTGGTGCGGCACCACGCGTTTATACGCAACGCCGAGGTGCAGCTGCGCGCCATGGCCGCGGGCAAGGTGCGTATGCCATCGGTTGAAGCCATGCGACGCACCCGCGAGCAGTTTGAGGGCGGCAGCGCGCAAGCCAACGCCATGGTGCGCCACCCTGAATGGCCAGCGTGGATGCGCCTGATTGACCAGCGCGACCCCAGCTGGAAGCACTAGGGCCGCGAGGACTGGGGCGTCACTTGGGCGGGCGCGCCGAGTTGCTGCAGCACCAATGCAATCAGCACCAAGCTGCCGCCTACCCACGCGTGCGCCGTGGGGGCTTCACCGGCGCCTAGCCACGTGAGGCCAATGCCAAATACCAGCTCGAGCAAGGCAAGCAGCCCCAACTCGGTGGGGCTGAGCACGCGCGCCACCCACACCAACACCGCGCAAGGCAGCGCCAGCTGAAACATGCCCAACAGGGCCAGTGCGGCAACGTCGGGCGCGCTGGCCTGTAGCGGCCACGCCATGGGCAGCGTAAACACGGCCGATAACGTCGCGCCGAGCATGACGCTGGGCAGCAGCGGCGTGGCGCCTGCGGCGGCGTGATGGCTCTGATGCAACACATTCCATTGCAGCGCGGCGGCCAAGGGTACAGCCAGCGCCACAGCCATGCCAACCAAGGCCTGCTGGTCTTGCAGATGCACCGCTTGGCCGAACATCCACGTCACGCCCAGCCCGGCCAGCCCCATGGCGCCCCACGTGCGCCAGCGCAGGCGATGGCGCAGCACAAGCGAGCTGACCAAGGCCGTTATCAGCGGGCCCAAGGCGAGGGTAATAAGGGCGTTGGCCACGCTGGTGAGCATGAGTGCGAGCATGAACGCGGTGAACATCACGGCCCAGCACAGCGCCGAGGCCCACAGCATGCGGCTACGCCAAGGCACAGGCGCGGCCCGCTGCCGCGCGCCAAACGCCCGCCAAGCCAACACCAAGGCCGCGGCGGCAAAGGCGCTGCGCCAAAAAGTGATTTCAAAGGGTACTTGCGTGTGCAGGTGGCGGGTCACCACGCCGGCTGTACTGATGAAAAAAAAGGCCACCACCGTCAGGGCAAATGCCCGACCGTGGCCAAGCGTCCAGGGCAAAGCCGGCTTAGGCATGACTAAATTCGGGCTGAACCGGCGGCGGTGGCTCGGTGCTGGCGTGTTCTGCCTCGGCCTGCACTCGCTGGGCAATGCGTTGCCGGGCACGGGCGCCACCAGCGTCAATGTTGAGCGTGACCAAGCGACGGCCTGCGTTTGTGCTTAGGCTTTGTTGTTGACGCTCAAGAATGGCCAGGTCTTCAGAAAAAATCTTGGACTGCCCCTGTCGAATGGTCTCGGTGAGTGCCGCGTCCTGCACTTGAAAGCGGCGCGCCATGCCCCAGTGGTACCAATGGCTGGTGGCGGTCTCGGGCGTGATGAAGTCCACCACCACCGCTTGCACCTTTTGGTGCGCCGGCGCGTCAATACCACCCATGCCGTGCAGGGCCACACCCACGTCAATGTGCACGTGCGAGGGCGCCGTGAAGCGGCAAATTTGCCACCGGTCGACCTTGGCATGTGGGTCAAGTCCGTGCGCAGCCATGGCTTGCTGCCAAAAGGCTGGGGCTTGAATCCCTGTCATGTGGCGCGAGGTCACCACCTGCTCGCCCACCACCTCGGTGCGGCACGGGGTTTCGTCAATTTCGGGCTGGCCGATGCTGGTGGCGTGAACGTACGTTTCATGGGTTAAGTCCATGAGGTTGTCCACCATGAGCCGGTAATCGGCCTTGACATGAAACAGACCGCCGCCGTAGGCCCAGTCCTTGGCCTCGAGAAAGGGCAAGGGCGGCAGTTGATCGGGGCTTGCTTGTTCGGGTTGGCCCGGCCACACCCATACAAAACCGTACCGCTCAAGCACGGGAAACGCCCGAATGGCAGGAAACGTTTGGGGGCGCTGGCCTGGCATGTGCAGCGTGTGGCCTTGGCAGCCCATGGTCAGCCCGTGGTAGCCGCACACCAATGCGCCTTGCTGCACCCGGCCCAACGACAAGGGCGTGCCGCGGTGCGGGCAAAAGTCCTCCAGGGCAACGGCCTGGCCTTGCGGCCCGCGAAACAGCACCATGGCGTGATTACAAATGGTGCGCCCCAGCGGCTGGTCTGCGGGTAAGGCATCGGCCGTGCAGGCCACGTACCAAGCGTTGCGAATAAACATGGGCCTTCTCCTAAGCGGTTGACGGGGTGGATGCGCTGGGCAACCTGCCCAGGGCCTCAGCGGTGATGACGCCGCCCGGTGAAGCCACGCGCTGCAGGTTGCGTCTGGCCACACGTGCATGCTCGCGCGCCAGGGCCTCGGCGCGCGCGCCATCACCGGCTTCAATGGCCCGAAGGATTTGCCAGTGCTGGTCTTGGGCCACCAGGAGCAAGTCCCGTGCGCGCGGCACTGCCGCTTGCGTGGCCACAAAGCCTGAAGGGGAGGCAAACGGCAACGAGCAGGCGCGGCGAATCTCTTGTTGAATGACTTGCGCCTCGCACACGTCGCTCAACCAGGCATGAAAGGCCTGGTTGTGTTGCACGTAGTGCCCAAAGGCTTGGGCGTTGAGGCGTTCGGATTGCAGCACCGCGTCAATGGCTTGCAGCGCGGCGCGCGCCGGCGCCAGGCTGCTGGCGTGTGGCCGCTTTTGTGCCGCGCGGCGCGCAGCCCAGCCCTCAAGCAGGCCGCGCAGTTCAATGGCGTCGGCCACGTCGGCGGCCGAAAATTCACGCACCGCGTAACCGCCTGAGCGCAAGCGCCGCAACAACCCTTCTTGTTCCAACCGAGCCAAGGCGGCCCGAATCGGCGTGCGCGAAGCGCCTAAGTGGCTCACCAAAGCCAGCTCGGTGAGGCGCTGACCGGCGGGCATGTCACCTTGCAAGATGCGCTCACGCAGCGCGTTTTGCACCTGAATGGCAAGGGAGACGGTTCGTTCGGGACGCGGCATGCGAGGGGGATGAGGGAGGGAAAACACCGAAATTGTATACATTAAAGAGAGAAATCACCCATTTGGTGGCAATAAATCGCTTGTTTGTATACACTAGCAAGGCAGCAACGGCGCATGCGTGCCATAAGCCGCGCTGACCTAGGGCTTTCCTTTGCAATGCCTGCCCGACGTTGGCCGCTGCATTAAACTCGTCGTCCGTCGTTTAGACGCATAACAAATTTTTCAACGCTCCTGGAGACCACCATGAATCGCCGTCGTGCTCTATCTTTGGCAAGCCTTGCCTTTTCCGTGTGTGTGCCGTTGGCTGCGGCTCAGGCCGATACCATCAAAATCGGCGCCGTGGCGCCTAAGACCGGTCCGTTGGCCGGCGGCGCTGCCGTCACGCAGTGGCCCAGCATCAAGCTGTGGGTCTCGGATGTGAACGGTCGTGGTGGTTTGACCATGAAAGACGGCTCCAAGCGGAAGATTGAACTCATCGAATACGATGACCGCACCAACCCGGGCGAAACCATCAAGGCGGTCGAGCGCTTGGCCACCCAAGACAAAGCAGACTTTATTGTGGCGCCCTATGGCACGGGGCTAAACCTGGCCTCGGCGCCGGTGTTTGCCAAGTATGGCTACCCGCAAATCGCCGTGAGCGCCATTACCGACAAAACGAAAGAACTTGCCAAGCGCTACCCCAGCATGTTCTTCACACTGGGCACCACCACGGCGTTTGCGCAGTCGGTGGCCGACATTTTGAAAAAAATGGTGGCCGACGGCACCATTGGCAACCGCGTGGCCATGGTCAACGTGGCCGATGCGTTTGGCATTGAATTGGCTGAGGCGGCACGCCCCATCTTTAAAGCCGCTGGGCTTGAGATTGTGTACGACAAGTCGTACCCGCTGGGTACGCAAGACTTGGCCCCGGTGGTTAAGGGCGCCAAGGCAGCCAAGCCCGATGCGTTTGTGGCGTGGTCTTACCCGCCTGACACCTTTGGTCTGACCGAATTGGCCAAAATTGAAGGGCTTAACGTGAAGGCGTTTTACACGGCCGTGGCAACCTGTTTTCCGGCCTACGGTGGCAAATTTGGCCAAAGTGCTGAGAACGTGTTGGGCGCCGGTGGCATTGACGTGGACTCGGCCGAGATGAAGGGCTACTACGAGCGCCACAAGCAAGTCACGGGTGTGGCAGGCGACTACTGGGCCGGCCCCGTGACGTACGCCAGTTTGCAGGTGCTGGCCCAGGCCATTGAAGCCGTGGGCAGCGTGGACCGCAAGGCCGTGACCGCACACATCAAGCAAGGCAGCTTCAAAACGGTGCTGGGTAACTGGAAGTTCAACAACCAGGTGATCGACCAGTTCTGGACCGTGGGCCAGTGGCAAAACGGCAAGTTCGTTGGCGTGGCCTCAACCGGCAAGTCCGGCGCCAAAGCCGTACGCGTAAAGACCGGCTGGTAAGCCCAGTCCGATTTTGGCCGCGCGCGACCCGGGCTTGGCCCGGGGCCGCGCGTCCGACTGCGTAACCATGGACATCCTCATCATCGGTTTGTTGCTGGGTGCAACGTACTGCCTCATGGCGTTGGGGCTCACGTTGCAGTACGGCGTGGCGCGCATCATGAACCTTGCCGCGGGCGAGTGGATTGTGGTAGGTGGGTTTGCTGCGTACTGGAGCGTGGCGCTGCAAGCCATCAACCCCATGTGGGGGTTTGTGATTGCGGTGCCTGCGGCGTTTGTGCTGAACTGGTTGATTTATCGGGGGCTGCTGATGCCCTTGATTCGCCGCGCCAAGACGCGCGGTGCGCTCGAGGTGGACAGCATTTTGGCCACTTTTGGCATGAGTTTTGTGGCGGTGGGTTTGATGCGCGCCGCTTTTGGCGGTGAGTTTTTTAATTACTCGTTTTGGGCCGAGCCCATTGATTTGTTTGGCAGCGCCTACGGCAAAAACCGTCTCGCCGCCGCCGCCGTGGCGGTGCTGTTGTGTGCCGCGCTCTATGTGGCGTTGCTCAAGACACGCGTGGGCATGGCGATGCGCGCCCTGGCCATTGACCCCAGCAGCGCGCGGCTGGTCTCGATTGATGTGGAAAAACTCAGCGCCTTGGCCTTTGCCGCCGGCGGCGCGGTGGCGGCCGCCGGGGGCGTGGTGTTGTCCACGTTTTTAACCCTGGACGCCTCGGTGGGTGTGTTGTTCACGATGAAGGCGTTGATCATTGTGATCATGGGCGGGGTGGGCAACTTGCGTGGCGCCATTGTGGCCGCGCTGCTGCTGGGCTTGGCCGAGAGCGCGATTGCCAGCTTGGTGGACCCTGGGCTGACGCTGGCTGGGGCCTACTTGTTGTTTGTGTTGGTGCTGTTGTTCAAGCCTGAGGGGCTGTTTGGGGTGCGTCGGTGACGCGGGGTACCTACGCGCGCGCTGCTTGGGCGGTGCTGGCCCTGGTGGCATTGGTGGCGCTGCCGTGGGTGGGCAACGCGTACTGGCTAACGCTGGGCATCTCCATGTTGATGTACGGGGTGTTGGCCACCTCGTGGGCGTTGTTTTCTGGGCCAACCTATTACATCTCGCTGGCCACGGCGGCGTTTTACGGTTTGGGCGCGTACGGCGTGGGCATGGGCATCGAGGCCATGCCTTACCCGGTGCTGGTGCTGCTGTGCGGGCTGGCCGGCGCGGTGTTGGCGTGTTTGGTTGGGCTGGCAACGTTGCGTTTGTCGGGCGTGTACTTTGTGATCTTCACGCTTGGGCTGGCCGAATTTATTCGGCAGGTGGTGACGTGGATACAAAACAACTTCACCGGCAGCCGAGGCATGTACGTGCTAACCGATTTGACCGACGTACACATTTACTACGAACTGTTGGCCCTGTTTGTGGTGGTACTGGTTTTTGGCATGTGGCTGGTGCGCTCGCGCTTGGGCTTTGCCCTGCGGGTGATTGGCAGCGACGAGACCGTGGCGGCACACGTGGGCATTCACTCGGCGCGGGCCAAGATTGTGCTGTTCATGTTCTCTGGGGCGGTGGCTGCGGTCACGGGGGCCATCATGGCGCCACGCCTGTCGTACATCGAACCGTCCATGGCGTTTTCGCCTGATTTGTCGTTTCAGGTGGTCATCATGGCCTTGCTGGGTGGCGTGCACAAATTGTGGGGGCCGCTGCTGGGGGTGATACCGTTTACGCTGCTGTGGGAGTTCATCGCCGCGGTCATGCCCACGCAAACGGTGCTGTTGCTGGGCTTGGCATTTTTGATCATTGTTTACTTTATTCCGAACGGCATTGCAGGTTGGCTTACCGTTTGGGCCAAGCGAGGGCAGCGTGAAGACTAGCCGCTTGCTTGAAGTGGTCAACGTGAGCAAACGTTTTGGCGGTTTGCAGGCGGTTGATGGCGTGTCTTTTGGGGTGGATCCGAATCAGGTGGTGGGCTTGATTGGTCCCAATGGTTCGGGCAAGACCACCATGATGAACCTGATATCGGGCGCGTTGCGGGTGAGCTCGGGTGATATCTTTTTTCAAGACCGATTAATCTCCAACCGGCCGGCGCGCACCATCTTTTTGCGTGGCGTGGCGCGCACCTTTCAATTGGTCAGGCCCTTGGGGGGATTGACCCCACTTGAGAGCGTCATGGCTGGGGTGGTGTTCAGTCGTCGAGCGCTGTGGGGGCGCGAGGCCGTGAAGGCCGCCGAGCGGGTACTGGCGCGGGTGGGCATGGGCGGGCGCGAAACCCAACCCATGGCGGCCCTAACCTACATTGACCAAAAGCGCGTGGAGTTGGCGCGCGCCATGGTCTCGCAGCCCACCTTGTTGCTGCTGGACGAGTGGCTGGCCGGCCTTAACCCCACCGAACTGGGTGAGGGCATTGAACTGGTGCGCAGCATTCAGCAAGACGGCACCACCATTGTGTTGGTTGAGCACTTAATGGATGCCATTCGTAGCCTGTGCGACACCTGCGTGGTCATGAGCGCTGGCCAATTGATCGCGCAAGGCACGCCTGACGAGGCACTGCAACACCCGTCGGTGATTGCCGCGTATTTGGGGGAGGCCGATGCCACGTAAGCCCGACGCCCGCGACCAGGCGCCGCTGCTGGAGGTTTCGCAGCTTAGCGTGTCGTTTGGCAAACACAAGGCGGTGGACGCGGCGTCGTTTACGCTCGCCGCGGCTGAGGTGGTGGTGATTTTGGGTGCCAACGGCGCGGGCAAGTCAACCCTGCTCAAAGCCTTAGGTGGCATGGTGGCACCGCAAGCTGGCGGCAGCGTAAGCATGGGGGGTGTGGGCATGCTGGGCATGCCCGCGCACCGTGTGGTTGAGGCCGGGGTGGCCTTGGTGCCCGAGGGGCGTGGCATTTTTGGCGAGTTGTCGGTTCGCGAAAATTTGCTACTCGGAGCCTTTGCTCAACGCGCCAGGGCGCACGCCGAGCAGACGCTCGGACAGGTATTTGCCTTGTTTCCTCGGTTGCAAGAGCGGCAAGGGCAAATCGCCCGCACCATGAGTGGCGGCGAACAACAAATGGTGGCCATTGGCCGGGCACTGATGTCGCAACCCAAGGTTTTGATGCTCGATGAGCCATCGCTGGGGTTGTCACCGCTGCTTTCCAAAGAGGTATTTCGTGCCATCTCGCGCGTGGCCCAGAGCGGTGTGGGGGTGCTACTGGTAGAGCAAAACGCCCGCCTGAGCCTTGCCATTGCCGATCGCGGTTACGTGATGGAAAACGCCAGACTCTCGGGTGGTCAACCTGCCGCGCGCATGTTGCAAGACAGTGCGCTGCAACAAAGCTACTTGGGTGGCCAAAAACAGGACAAGGCGTACACGCCTGACACGGTAGCAGCAGCCAAGCCCAAGGATGCACCGGTTGCCATGTCGCGCCTGTCCATGGCGCATGCCACGCCCAGCGCCGAGGGCGATGGCCGCGCCGCGCGCGAGGTGCTGGCGGCCATTCCGATTGCCCGCTTGGTGGCCGAGGCCGTTGAGCGCGCCCGGGTGCCGGTTAACCCGTTGCCTTGGGCGGCGGCACCGACCTTGAACACAACGCCAGCCGGTGACGCGTTGGCGGCCATGTGCCAAAGCATTGAGACGATTGCGCAGCGCGCGCGTTCGGGCGCGACGCAGCCAGCACCATACGATCAGCCCCCCGGTATGGCGCCAGCCACCGCCCGCGTGCAGGTGTGGCGCCGACCAGGCATTGAGGTGTACAAGCGCGACGACGCGGGAAAGATGGTGAAGGAATAAGCATGCCCAAACGATTGAAAGGCTTGTGGATTGGCGGCCAATGGGTACCCACGGCCACCACCTTTGAAGACCTTAACCCCGCCGACGGCAGCGTGTGGGCCGAGGTGCCCGATGCTTCGCTAACCGAGACCACCATGGCGCTGCGTGCGGCCCAGCAAGCGTTTGGCGCGTGGTCGGCGTTGCCTTTTCAACACCGCTCGCATCTTATGATTAAGATTGCCGAGGTGGTGGAGCGGCGCAAAGACGAATTGGTTGAGGCGCTGCGCCAGGAGGGCGGTGGCTGGATAGGCAAGGGCATGTTTGAAGCCGGCTACGTGCCTGAGGTGTTTTACGCCGCGGCGGCCAGCAATTACGCCGCCATGGGCGAGGTGCTGCCCTCGGAGAGCGGCAAGTTTTCGCTGGCGGTGCGCCGTCCCATGGGGGTGGTCACCTGCATCAGTCCGTGGAACTTTCCCAGCCTGCTGACTGCGCGCGGTATTGCCTTTGCGCTGGCCGCAGGCAACACGGTGGTGCTTAAGCCCTCAGAGGAAACCCCGTACACCGGCGGATTGTTTTTTGCTGAGGTGTTTGAAGAGGCGGGCGTGCCCGCTGGGGTGTTTAATGTGATTACGTGCTCGCGCGACCGGGTGCAAGCCGTGGGTGACGAACTGATTGACCACCCCGCGGTCAAAGGCATTTCATTTACTGGCAGCACCCCGGTGGGGCGCATGATTGCCGCGCGCGCCGGCGCGCACCTGAAAAAAGCCTGTGTGGAATTGGGTGGCAAAGACGCCTTGATCGTGTGTGACGATGCCGACTTGGAGCGTGCCACACAAGCAGCAAACTTTGGCAGCTTCATGCACCAGGGGCAAATTTGCATGTCGGTAGAAAAGGTGCTGGTGCACGAGAAGATATTTGAGCCCTTTTTGCAGCGCTTTGTGCAGCGTGCCAGCGGCTTGAAGGTGGGCGACCCCAGCAAAGACCCCAGCCACATCATTGGCCCCCTCATCAACGACAAGCAAGCGGCCAAGGTGAAGCAGCAAATTGACGACGCCTTGGCCAAGGGCGCCACCGTTGCTCTCGGCGGTGGCGTCAACGGGCGCTACGTTGAGCCCACCATTTTGCTTAACGTCACGCCCGACATGCTGGTGTATCGCGAGGAGACCTTTGGCCCGGTGGTGCCGGTGATTCCGTTTGCCAGCGACGATGAGGCCATTGCCATTGCCAACGATACCGAGTATGGACTCTCAAGCGGCGTGATCACCCGCGACGAATCGCGTGCCTTGGCCATTGCCCATCGGCTCGAGACCGGTATGTGCCATGTCAACTGCAGCAGCGTCAACGACGAGCCGCACGTGCCGTTTGGCGGCTCCAAGGCCTCAGGCCTGGGGCGCCACGGCGGGCGCTGGTCGCATGAGACCTTTACCGAAACCCGTTGGATCACGCTCGAGCGCGGCGGCCGAGCGTTTCCACCCATGTTTTAAGGGGCTACGCAGGTGTTAAACGGCAAGCAAATTGTGGTAACCGGATGCGCCTCAGGCATAGGCCAAGAGGTGGCTCGACTGGCCAAAAAGCACGGCGCACGCGTGCTGGGCGTGGACTTGGCCATGACGCAAGACCACGTGGACGAGCACTATCGGGCTGACCTGACCGATCCGTACGCGATTCAAGACTTGGTGCGGCTGTTGCCGCGTGGCATTGACGGTTTGGTGAATTCGGCCGGTTTACCGCCCACGCATCCCGCGGCCAAGGTGCTCAAGGCCAACTTAATCGGCCTCAAGCGCCTTACGCTGGACTTGATGCCCAAAATGAACGAGGGCGCCAGCGTGGTGAATCTGGCGTCATTGGCCGGCATTGGCTGGCCGAACCAGGTAAGCTCCATTCTTGAGGCCGATGCGCTGGACTTTGACAACGTGCAGGCGTTTGTGGCCAATCACGACGCCGGTGACGCCGGCGGGCGCAGCTACTTTTTTAGCAAAGAGGCGCTGATTGCGTGGACCATGCGCAACCGCTGGACCTGGCGTGAGCGCAACATACGCATGAATTGCGTCAGCCCTGGGCCGGTGGCCACGCCCATCTTGCAAGACTTTCTTGATACCTTGGGCGCCCGGGCCGAAGAGGACGCCAAGGTCATGGACCGCCCGGGGCAAGCGCAGGACATTGCGCCAGTGGTGATTTTTTTGCTTTCGGACGGCAGCGGTTGGATTAGGGGCACCAACATACCGGTGGACGGCGGCATGTCGTCACACATTATGTGTGCCAACAGCGGACTGATCAGTTAAAGGTGGTTGCGATGGGTGAATGGCTTTTGTGGATGGTGGTGTGGGTTGTTGTTGCCGTTGTGGTGGCGGCAGTTTTGGCCAAATTTTACGAGCGTGCCACGCGCGAGGTCAGTCTGGTGCGAACCGGCATCGGCGGGCGCAAGGTGATCATGGATGGCGGGGCGTTCGCGTTTTCGTGGTTCCACCAGGTCTCTCGCGTGAACATGCAAACGCTGCGCCTTGAAGTGGTGCGACGCGCCGAGGAATCGCTCATCACCAACGACCGGCTGCGCGTGGACGTGGGCGCGGAGTTTTATTTGTCGGTCACGGCAACCGAAGAGGGCGTCTCGCGCGCGGCGCAAACCCTGGGCAACCGCACATTTGACACGCCCAAGTTGCAAGAGTTGGT
>JALRBF010000227.1 GCA_023262365.1 Burkholderiaceae bacterium | reverse complement strand
ACTTTATTGAGGACACCGCCAACACCGCGCCGGTGGATGCGGCGATGCAGGCCGGTTTGCGCGACGTGGTGCGCGAGGTGCTGGACTCGCTCACCCCGCGCGAGGCCAAGGTGCTGCGCATGCGCTTTGGCATTGAGATGTCAACCGACCACACCCTAGAAGAAGTGGGCAAACAGTTTGACGTCACGCGTGAGCGCATACGGCAAATCGAATCCAAAGCAGTGCGCAAGCTCAAGCATCCCACCCGCTCGGATCGGCTGCGCAGCTTCATCGAGTCGCTGTAACGCCACAGGCCCCGCCCGGGGCCTGTGCGCCGCATCCCCTTGAAACCACCCCATTCGCCCCCACGTGGCGGACGATGTGTTGTTGAATACTTTTTGGGACCCGCATGACGTCATCCACCGAACCCACTTCGCCCCAAGAAACCGAGGCCACCGACCCCGCAGCCCAACCCACCACCGCCCAAGCCCCAACCGAGGGCAGCACCGAGGCGCTACAAGACGAGTTGGCCCAACTTAAAGACCAGTTTTTGCGCGCCAAAGCCGAGGCCGAAAATGCCCGCCGTCGCGCCGAAGAAGAAATGGCCAAAACGCGCAAATTCGCGGTCGAGGGCTTTGCCGAGGGCATGCTGCCGGTACTCGACAGCTTGCAAGCCGCCCTTGCCAACCCGCAGGCCACGCCTGAGCAAATGCTCGAGGGCGTGCAGGCCACCTTGCAGCAGCTGCTTGGGGCGTTGGAGCGACACCAGGTAAAGCCCATTGCGCCCGAGGCCGGGGCCAAGTTCGACCCCCACCTGCACCAAGCCATCAGCGCCGTGCCGGCCGAGCAAGAGCCCAATACCGTGGTAACGGTACTACAAACCGGTTACACCATTGCCGAGCGCGTGTTGCGCCCCGCCCTTGTAACCGTGGCCACCGCCCCCAAATAAACCGCATGGGCGGGCCCTCATGCGGGCCGCCCCACCTTTTTGCAGGAGATTCAAAATCATGGGAAAGATTATTGGCATTGATTTAGGCACCACCAACAGTTGCGTGGCCATCATGGAAGGCAACACCACACGGGTGATTGAAAACAGCGAAGGCGCGCGCACCACCCCGTCGGTGGTGGCGTATCAAGAAGACGGTGAGATTTTGGTGGGCGCGCCGGCCAAACGCCAGGCCGTGACCAACCCACGACACACGCTGTTTGCCGTCAAGCGCCTAATTGGCCGGCGTTTTGAGGAAAAAGAGGTTCAAAAAGACATCAACCTCATGCCTTACGCCATTGTGCGCGCCGACAACGGCGACGCCTGGGTGGAAGCGCAAAGCAAAAAGCTCGCCCCGCCACAGGTCTCGGCCGAGGTGCTGCGCAAAATGAAGAAAACCGCCGAGGATTACCTGGGCGAGCCCGTAACCGAGGCCGTGATTACCGTGCCGGCTTACTTTAACGACAGCCAACGGCAAGCCACCAAAGACGCTGGGCGCATTGCCGGGCTGGAAGTCAAACGCATCATCAACGAACCCACGGCCGCGGCGCTGGCCTTTG
>JALRBF010000158.1 GCA_023262365.1 Burkholderiaceae bacterium | reverse complement strand
CAAAGGCCTCAAGCGTAAGCGTGCCGGCCCGCACCTGCTCGCTCATGCTCCACAACCCGGTGCCCGAGCCCAGCTCTTGCCCGCGCCATTTGCCGTTGAGCATGGGCCCGCCGCTGACACCAATGGTGGGTAAGTCCACGCTGGCCGCACCCATGAGCAGGCTGGGCGTGGTTTTGTCGCAGCCCATCAGCAGCACCACGCCATCCATGGGGTTGCCGCGAATGCTCTCTTCTACGTCCATGGAGGCCAAGTTGCGGTACAGCATGGCCGTGGGGCGCAGCATGGTCTCGCCTAGCGACATCACCGGAAACTCCAGCGGAAACCCGCCGGCCTCGTACACCCCAATTTTTACCTGCTCGGCCAACGTGCGAAAGTGCGAGTTGCACGGCGTGAGCTCAGAAAACGTGTTGCAGATGCCAATGACCGGGCGGCCGTCAAATTGGTCATCGGGCACGCCCTTACCCTTAACCCAGCTGCGGTAGACAAAACCGTCGCGGTCTTGCCGGCCAAACCAGGCTTGACTGCGTAGGCGGGGTTTGTTGGGCGTGTCGCTCACAGATAGTCTCCAGCTTGATTAATGGCCGACATCATAGGGCTAGGCCGGTGGCGGCGCGTCGTCGTTGGCCTTGGACGATTCGGCCTGGGCCTGGCGTTTGGCGCGTTCTTTTTTTAGGTCGCGCAGTTGGTGCCAGGCAAATACAAACACCAGCAAAAACACACCCAGTTCAATCCACATCCCCATGTCGCCTCCTTGCTGTCAGGGCGTTGCACGTTTTGGCATCATAGAGCCCTGCGCAACCGCACACAGGAGCCGATATGCCTTTTCCATGGTCAGTGGTGGCCAAAGTCGTGCCATGGGCCGAAGTGGCCAAGCGCGCCCCGCAGGCCATGCGCCAAGCCAAGCAAGCCTACGCCGCGCACCGTGCCGGCGGTGCACTGGTGCGTCAGCTTGATCATTTGGTACTCACCACCGCGCATAAAGACGCGTGTTTGGCCTTTTACACCGGCGTGTTGGGCATGACCCTGCACACCTTTGGCGACGGCCGCTTGGCGCTGCACTTTGGGCAGCAAAAAATCAACTTGCACATCAAGGGCCAAGAGTTCGAGCCCAAAGCCACGCACCCGGTGCCCGGGGCGTTGGACTTGTGTTTTTTGTCGGTGGTGCCACTTGCCGACGTGGTGCAACGCTTGCAACAAGCCGGGGTACCCATTCTTGAAGGCCCCGTGCCGCGCACGGGCGCGGTGGGCCCCATGCGCTCGGTGTACGTGCGCGACCCCGACGGCAACCTAATTGAAATCAGCGAACCGACGAATTAATCCTTCAAAGGGCCAGACCACCCCATGCAAATCGACATCACCACCTTGCCCGCCGCGGCGCAGTACAAGCTCATTACCTCAACCATCGTGCCGCGCCCGATAGCCTTGGTGACCACGCAAGATGCTCAAGGCGTGGTTAACGCCGCGCCCTACAGTTTTTTTAACGCCATGGGCGAAGACCCGCCCATTTTGGTGCTGGGCTTGGAGCGCCGCGCCGGCAGCCAGCGCCTTAAAGACACCACCGCCAACATTGAACGCAGCGGCCAGTTTGTGATTAACCTGGTGGACCACGCCATGGCCGAGGCCATGAACATCTGCGCCATTGACTTTCCGCCCGGCGACTCAGAAACCGACGCCGCCGGCCTGCAGCTTGAGCCCAGCCAACGCGTGGCCCCGCCGCGCGTGCAGCAAAGCCCGGTGTCGTTTGAGTGCGAACTGCTGCACCTCATGCCCATTGCCCCGCGCCGCCACCTCGCCATTGGTCGCGCGGTGTTCATGCACGTGCGCGACGGCTTGTTTGACCCCGACACCGGCCACGTGTCTCCCGAGCGCTACCAACCGCTGGGGCGCTACTTTGGCCGGCTGTACGTAAAAGACCACCAGTTGTTCTCCATGACCGTGCCCAGCCACGCCGAGTGGCTGGCGCAACAAGACAAATAACCCGTGCCCCGGTTTGCTGCCAACCTCTCGCTGCTGTTCACCGAGCAGCCGTTTTTGCAGCGCTTTGAGGCCGCGGCCCAAGCCGGCTTTGAAGCGGTGGAGTGCTTGTTTCCGTACAGCCACCCCGCGGCCGAAGTGGCCGCCGCCCTGCGCGACAGCGGGCTGCCTTTGGTGTTGCACAACGCCCCGCCCGGGCAATGGGACAAGGGCGAGCGCGGCTTGGCCTGTCTGCCTGGGCGCGAAGCCGACTTTAGGCAAACCCTGGCCCAAGCCCTGCGCTACGCCGAGGCGCTGGACGCGCCGCGCGTGCATGTGATGGCCGGGTTGGTGCCCTTGGGCGTGCCGCACGCCACCTGGCACACCACCTGGGTGGCCAACCTGCGCCACGCCGCGCGCGAACTGGCCGCTGCCGGGCGCCAACTGCTGCTTGAGCCGCTTAACCCGCACGACGTACCCGGCTACGCCCTAGGCAGCGTGGCCCAGGCCGAGCAACTGCTCGACGTCTTGCAAGCGCCCAACGCCGCACTGCAGTTTGACATCTACCACGCCCAGCGCACCCAAGGCGAACTGGCCAACACCCTAGCCCGTGTGCTGCCCCGGGTGGGCCACATGCAACTGGCCGATACGCCTGGGCGCCATCAGCCCGGCACCGGCGAAATTGCCTATCCCTTTTTGTTTGAACACATCGACCGCCTGGGCTACACCGGCTGGATAGGCTGCGAATACCACCCCACCGGCCACACCACCCAAAGCCTGGGCTGGCTGCCGGCCAAGTCATGAGCTTGCCGCCGCCCTTGGCCCTGCTGCGCGCCATGCTGGACGCGGCCATCGCCTCGGCCCAACCAGACACCTGTTTGCCGCCCCATTTGCCGCGGCCGCAAGATATGAAAGGTGAGTTGGTGGTGGTTGGCGCCGGCAAGGCCTCAGCCGCCATGGCGCGGGTGGTAGAGCACCACCACCACGGCCCCATGCGTGGCGTGGTTGTTACCCCCTACGGCCACGCCGTGCCATGCCAGCGGGTGCGCGTGTGCCAAGCCGCGCACCCCGTGCCCGACGCCGCCGGCGAGCAGGCCGCGCGCGACGTGATGGATGCCGTCTCAGGCCTTACACCGCATGACACCGTGCTGGCGCTGATCTCGGGTGGCGGCTCGGCGCTGCTGCCCATGCCGCTGCCTGGCCTAAGCCTGGCCGACAAACAAGCCGTTAACCGCGCCTTGCTTGCCTGCGGCGCCAGCATTGGCGAAATCAACATCGTTCGGCGCCACCTCTCGGCCATCAAGGGCGGGCGCTTGGCGCTGGCGTGCCACCCTGCGCAAGTTGTCACCTTGCTGATCTCTGATGTACCCGGCGACGCCCCGGCCGACATTGCCTCGGGCCCCACCGTGCCCGACCCCAGCACCTGCGCCCAGGCCATTGACATCGTGCGGCGTTATCAACTGGCCTTGCCGCCCACGGTGATGGCGGCGCTGCACACCCCCGAGGCCGAATCGGTTAAGCCCGAGCACCCGGCGCTGGTGGGGCACCGCACCACGTTGGTGGCCACCCCGGCCATGGGCCTGCAAGCCGCCGCGCGCGTGGCCCAGCAGCACGGCGTGGCGGTGCACGTGCTGGGTGACGCCCTGGAGGGCGAAGCCAAAGACGTAGGCAAAATGCTCGCCGGCATGGCCACCCACGTGGCCCAGCGCCACCAACCCTTTAAGCCACCGTGCGTGCTGCTAAGCGGCGGCGAAACCACGGTAACCCTGCGCGGCAGCGGCAGCGGCGGGCGCAACGTGGAATGCCTGCTGGCCTTTACCCTGGCCATGCGCGGCGCACCGGGCGTGCACGCGCTGATGGCCGACACCGACGGCACTGACGGCGCCCGCCCCGTGGCTGGTGCGTGGGCTGGCCCCCACACCTTGGCACAGGCGTGGGCCGCTGGGGTAAACCCGGCCCAAAGCCTGGCCAACAACGACGCCCACACCCTATTTGAAGCCGTGCAAACCCCTGTGGTTACCGGGCCAACGCACACCAATATCAACGATTTTCGTGCGGTTTATATTGAATAAATAATAAGCCATTTTCGCCGGCATTTAGAACCGCGTGTTCAGCCGATCCGAGCAAACGCTTGGCTCCAGGGCGCTGAAAATAGTGGTGGCTCTTCAGGGATTCGAACCCCGGACCTGCGGATTATGATTCCGTCGCTCTAACCAGCTGAGCTAAAGAGCCAGTGGCGCGAATTATATAACGCGCGCTTTCTCCCCCTTGGGCTATTGGTGCTTAAAGTCGGGCTTGCGTTTTTCCACAAACGCGGCCATGCCTTCTTTTTGGTCGGCCGTGG
>JALRBF010000071.1 GCA_023262365.1 Burkholderiaceae bacterium | reverse complement strand
CAGCGCATGGTCGTCAAGCAGTCGGGCCTCGGCGGTTAAAAAGGCCTGCACGCGAAACCACAGGTTCATGTCCGCCACCAGGGGTAGGGTGCTCATGCCGTTGCCCCTTGGCTGGCAGCGCCCACCGTGGGCACTTGCGGCGCGCGGGTGTCGTCCATGAGTTTGGCCCAATGCGTGTAAAAGCTGCGTTGGTTGATTTCGGATTGAAACTTACCCAGCCTTCCGCGAATGTCGGGGTGAATGGCGTGCGGGTCGTTGATTTCGTCACCCAAACCCATTTCGAGGTTTTGCGGATACTGGCGCGCCACAAAACCCTCGCTTGAGCCGTGGCACTGCACCCAGTTGTCCACGTCGTCGGCCTCCCAGGTGCCGCTGGTGCCGTGGCGTTGCACCATGTGCAGGGCTTTTTCGCGCTTGTAGTCGTCGGGGGCGGCTTTGTCAACAAAACACCAGCCCCAGGCCTCGGTGAGTTTGGGGCCTTTGGGGTGCCACACGCGTATGGCACTGCCTTGCCAAAGCAGCGAGACGTTAGGAAAAATTGAGGCGTGCATGGGTGAGAAGTGCAGTCCGCGCAGGTTGCCCAAGCGTTCAATGGATTCCTCGAGCCGCGATTTTTCGTAGTCCAAAAATTCGGGCAACGCCATCTCAAACACCTGCTCGCGGTTTTCGGCCCAGCGTGTGCCAAAGCCGTGGCCACCACCGGGGCACACCTGAAAACCCTCGTACCCGTAGCCGCTTTTGCGCCGCGGCATGCCCTCAAACCCCGACACCCAGGCCGATTTGTGGCTGACGGGGCCGTGGTAACTGTCGCCAATAAAGTTGTCTACCGGAAACTTCCAATTGGTGTGCACCAGCCACTTGTGCGTGCCGGGCAAAAATTCAATGCCGCCTTCGCGACGGTCAAGAATCATGTCCAGATACCACGCCATGTCGCCCAGGTAGTCAAGCAAGCTGGGGGCATTGGCGTCGAAGGTGGCAAAAATTAGGCCCTTGTATTGGTCAATTTTGGCCACTGGCACCAGGCCATGGGCTTGCAGGTCGAGTTTTTCTAAATAAATTTCTTTGTACCCGGGTACGTTGGTTAGCGCACCGTTGCTGCCAAACGTCCAGCCATGAAACGGGCAGCTGAAGCTGCGGGCGTTGCCCGAGTCGGCGCGGCACACGCGGTTGCCGCGATGGCGGCACATGTTCAAAAAACATCCAATGGTGCCGTCGGCTTGGCGGGTTACGATTACCGAGTCGCGCCCCATGTAGGTGGTAAAAAAATCGTTGGCTTTGGGCAGCATCGACTCGTGCCCCAGCAGCAGCCAGCAGCGCGCAAAAATGCGCTCCAGCTCCAGTTCAAAGATCTCGGGGTCTGAGAAGATGCGCCGGTCTAGGCTGCCTTTGTTCAGATCCAAAAAGTGCGCGAAGTGTGATTGCATTTGGGGCTTTTGTGTGATGAATGGGTTACAGGTCAAGCACCAATCGTGCGCCTTTGGCGCGCGAGACGCAGACCATCATGGTTTGGTTGGCGGCTTTTTCGGCGTCGCTCAAAATGCTGTCGCGGTGTTCAATGTCGCCGTCAAGCACATCGCACTCGCACGTGCCGCACACGCCCTCGCGGCATACCGAGGGCACAATCACGTCGGCTTCTTCCAGTGCGTCCAGTGCGCTTTGCCCGGGTGCGACTTGCACCACTTTGCCCGAGCGACTGAGTTCAATTTCAAAGGGTTCATCGGTGGAATGGTCGGTGGCATCAGTGCTGGCGGCAAACGATTCAAAGTGCAAGGCCGAGGCCGGATGCCCCATGGCTGTTGCGGCTTCGCGCACCGCTTGCATCATGGCCGCTGGGCCGCAGCAGTACACATGGGCGCTGGGTGGCAAGTTGCGCAGGGCCTGCGCCATGTTGGGTACGTTGCCCCCTTGCTCATCGTCAAAGTGCAGCTGCAAGTCGGTGGCGCCGTTGGGTAGTGCATCAAGGTAGGCGGCATGGGCGCGGCTTTGGCCGGCGTAATGCAGGCGCCATGCCTTGCCCTGTTGCTGGCGCTCGTGTGCCATGGCCAGCAAGGGGGTGATGCCAATGCCGCCAGCCACCAACCAAACCTCGGCCGCGCTTGGCTCAAGGCCAAAGTGATTAACTGGCTCGCTCACCATCAGCTGTTGCGCAGGCTCAACATTGGCGTGAATCCACGCCGACCCGCCCCGGCTCGGTGCGGCGTGCGCCACGGCCACCACGTAACACGGCGTGGGCAGCCCTTGGCTTGGGTTGATCAACGAGTACGCTCGGGCGATGCCGTTGGGTAGGCGCAGGTTGACGTGGGCGCCCGCAAAAAACCCGGGCAGCAAGTCGCCGCTTGGGTGCGTAAGGGTCAGTTCAATCACGTGGCTGGCCACCGAGCGCCGGTGGCTGACCACCAGTTCCGTAAAGTCCATGATCGTTTGACTTGACTCGGGGTTTCAGGGGGTGACGCCCAGCGTAGTTGCCTTTGCCTTTTGCCGTCAAGCAAACATTGGGCGCTTGCGATACAAAAAAGTTATATAGTTCGGCCAACAGGGCAGGCTCGCCCGGCATAAAACGCAACCTTGAAACTCAGCCAACTCCACGCCCTAATTGCCGTGGCCGATACCGGCAGCATTCGTGCCGCCGCGCGGCGCGTGGGGCTAACGCAGCCGGGTTTGAGCAAATCGTTGCGCGCCCTTGAGGAGGAGTTGGGCGTTACCTTGGTCAATCGAACCTCAAGCGGGGTGAGCCTTACGCCCTTTGGCCTGGCCACGCTCAAACGCGGCCGTGGCATCAGCCAAGAGCTCGACCGCCTGCGCAGCGAGGTGCACCAGATGCGGGGCCGGCTTGACGGGCAAATCAGCGTGGCGGTCTCGCCTAGCCCGGCGCTGTTGCTTATGCCCAAGGTGCTGGCGCGATTTCATCAGGCTTACCCGTCGGTGCAGGTGCATGTGTGCGAGGCGGTGTATCCGGACACGCTGCGCCTACTGCGCGAGGGGCTGGTTGACATGGCCTTAGGCGCCCATCCACCGCCCACTGAGGTCAAGCAGCGCGAGTTTATGGTGCAGCCGCTTTACGCGAATCGGTTGGTTGTGTGCGCGCGAGCGGGCCATCCTTTGTCGGCATGCACCACCTTGGCCGAGTTGCTGCATAGCCCGTGGGTATTGCACGGCCCCGAGGACGGCCCTGGCTCAATGTTTGCCCCCACCTTTCGTGCAGGCGGCTTGGAGCCGCCCAGGGCGTGGACTGTCTCGCATTCGTTGGTCACCACGTTGGGATTAATTGAAAATACCGACTCGTTGTCGTTGCTGCCACAACGGCTGGTTGAGCACGCAAGCCTTAAAGGTCGGTTAACGGTGCTGCCCTTGACCGATTTGGAGGCTTTGGCCGAGGTGGTGCTTGTGGTGCGTGCGGCACAAACCGCCACGCCCATGGCACGCAAACTCATGGACATGCTGCGTCGCACCCCAGCCTAGGCTGGCCCCAACGCCATCCTTAAACCTTACCCCCAACAAGGAGCCCCTGCATGGACATCACATCGCAAGAACTTACCATTCGCCGATTGGTTGAAAACTGGGCCGTATGGCGCGACGCCGGTGACTGGGAGCGGTTTCGCAGCGTGTGGCACAACGACGGCATGATGATGGCCACCTGGTTTCAGGGGCCTTTTGAGGAGTTTATTCGCGTGACCATTGAGGGCTGGGAGCGCGGTGTCAGTATTTTGCACTTTTTGGGTGGTTCGTCGATTGACGTGAACGGCCCGCGTGCAATTGCGCAAACCAAAATGACCATCTCGCAGCGCGGCCCGGTGCACGATGTGCTGTGCGACGTGGTGTGTACCGGGCGGTTTTATGATTTTTTTGAGCAGCGCGAGGGGCGCTGGGGCCTGGTGCACCGGCAGCCGATTTACGAAAAAGACCGCATCGACCCGGTTGACCCGGCCGCCACGCTGCGCTTGGACGCGCAGCGCTTGGCCACGCTACCCGAAGGCTACCGGCACCTGGCGTACATACAAACCGGCATTGGCTACAAGGTGAAGATGGACATGCCGCAATTGCGTGGCGCCGAGGTGCAGCAACTGTACGCGCGCGGCCAGGCGTGGCTGCAGGGCCAGCCCTTGCAGCGCTAGCGCAGCAGCTTGCCAATACGCTCAACAGCGCGCTCGATGTTGGCCGCGCTGTTGGCGTACGAAAACCGCACGTAGCCCTCGCCCCACGCGCCAAAGCTGGTGCCGGCAATGGTGGCCACGTTGGCCTCGTTTAAAAACAAATCTTGGGCTTGCTTGGCGGTAAGGCCTGTGCCCTCAATGTTAGGAAACGCGTAAAACGCCCCGGCGGCGTCGGCGCAGCGTACCCCGGGCAGTGCGTTAAGGGCCTGCACAATCAGGGCGCGGCGTTGGTCAAACGCGGCCATCATCTCGGCCACGGCGTCTTGCGGGCCTTGCAGCGCGGCCAAGCCCGCGTATTGCGCCGAGGCGTTAACGCACGAGTGGTCGTTGATGCACAAGCGCGTGACGTGTGGCACCAGCGCTTTGGGCCATACCGCATAGCCCAGGCGCCAGCCGGTCATGGCGTAGGTTTTGCTCCAGCCGTCTAGCATGATGAGACGCTCGCACATGCTGGGGTAGTTGAGCAGCGACACATGCTCGCGCCCGCCGTACAGCATTTGGCTGTAAATTTCGTCCGACAGCAAGGCCACGTGGGGGTGCTTTTCAAGGCCGGCCACGAGTTTGTCAATTTCGGCCTTGGGCGTGACGCCGCCGGTGGGGTTGGCCGGGCTGTTGATGATGATAAGCCGAGTGGCTGGCGTGATTTGTGCCAGCACGGTGTCGGCGTCAAAGGCAAAGTCGTTGTCCTCGCGCAGCGCAATGGGCACCGGCGTGGCGCCGCTGTACTTAATTACGGATTCGTAAATCGGAAAGCCCGGGTTGGGGTACATGATTTCGGCCCCCGGCTCGCCAAACATCAGCACTGCAAAAAACATGGTGGGTTTACCGCCGGGTACCACCACCACGCAGTCGGGGTCAACGCTGGCGCCATGGCGGCGCTGCAAGTCAGCCGCTACGGCCTCGCGCAGTGCGGGAATGCCGTTGGCCGGGGTGTAGCCGTGGTGTCCGTCGCGCAGCGCGGCAATACCGGCTTGCACCACGTGCGCCGGGGTTTGAAAGTCGGGTTGGCCAATGCCCAGGTTAATGATGTCGCGCCCCTGAGCCGCTAGGGCTTGCGCCCTGGCCAGCACCTCAAAGGCTGACTCGGTTCCTAGCCGTGACAAAGAAGCGGCGGTTTGCAACATGGTGGCGTCCGGTGGTGAGGGCGATTAAGGGCGTTATTTAACCATTGCCCAACATTATTTATGATGCGCCCATGAGCCACGACCATTCCCACCACGACCATGGCGAGTCCAGTCACCTAGACCCAATGGACATTCGCGTGCGGGCGCTGCAAACCTTGTTAGAGCAAAAAGGTTACATTCAGCCGGCCGCGCTGGACGCGATTGTGGAGATGTACGAGCATGAGGTGGGGCCGCACAACGGCGCCCGGGTGGTGGCGCGCGCCTGGACCGACCCCGCCTACCGCCAATGGCTGCTGCAAGATGCCACCGCCGCCGTGGCCGACATGGGCTACACCGGGCGCCAAGGCGAGCATTTGGTGGCGCTGGCCAACACGCCCACGGAGCACCACATGGTGGTGTGCACCTTGTGCAGTTGCTACCCTTGGCCGGTGCTGGGGCTGCCGCCGGTTTGGTACAAAAGCGCCGCCTACGCCCTGTACGACCTGATCCCGTTCGCCGCCGCCGCGATCCTGACCGGCCTCATCTCTCTGGGACTTCTGGCCCTGTCGCTGCGCCACGGCGAACCGCTCGGCCTGCGCGCCCTCGTCGGCGAGTCGGGCTGCGGCAAGACAACTCTCGCACGCACCCTGCTCGGCCTGGAGAAGCCGACGGGTGGGCAGGTGCTGTTCGAGGGCGAGCCGCTGGACTATCGCGCCCTGAAGGCCTACCGGCGCCAGGTGCAGT
>JALRBF010000054.1 GCA_023262365.1 Burkholderiaceae bacterium | reverse complement strand
ATCAAAATCTTCTTCAAGGACTTGGCCCACCTGCTTGGCTTAGCCCGCGTATGACGCACGCACCGCGGCATTGGTGGCTGGGTGTGGCTTGGGCCCTGGGCGTGGCCGCCTTGGGCGGGGCGCTCACCACCCTAGACGCCTGGTACGCCGGTTTGCAGCAACCACCATGGAAACCGGCCGACGCGTGGTTTGGCCCGGTCTGGACCACCATTTTTGCCCTGTGCGTGGTGGCCGGCGTGCACGCGTGGCGCGGTGCGCCCAACGTGGCGGCGCGGCAGCGCGTGTTGCGCGCCTACGCCATGAACAGCGTAGCCAACGTGGCCTGGAGTGCCTTGTTTTTTTATGCCCAACGACCCGATTGGGCGCTGGCCGAGGTGGGTGTGCTATGGGCCTCGGTGCTGCACCTATGGTGGGTCACGCGGCAAAACCATCGCCGCGCGGCGTGGTGCCTAGTGCCGTACTGGCTGTGGGTAAGCTTTGCCGCGGCGCTCAATGCCGCGGTGGTCAACGCCAACGCCCCGTTTGCCTAGAGCCCTGCAGCCAAACGGGGCGCGGCTGGCGCGCGCTTTAGGCTTTTTTCACCCACGCGCTGCACCAGCCATTGGCCGCCACCTGTTTGCCCGGAAACAACGGGCAAGCGCCCGCTTTGCTACCCGCAGCGCCCTGGTACAGCTGGCAGTTCACGCATTTTTGCGTGGCTTGGTGCTTGGCGTACTTGGTGTTGTCCACTTTGGTGGTGTCCGCTTTGTAGCCCAAACCCAACGCGGTGGGCTCGGTCTCCGAGACCATGGGTGCGGCCTGCGCCACCCCAATGCCGCATAGGGCGGCACCGCCCACGGCAACTTGCATCATGAACACACGGCGTGCGGATTGCTTCATAAGAATCTCCAAAGTAGGTAAGCGTAGCAACGCGCATTATATGATTCGTCCATGACCGCCAACGTTTCTCATACGCCCGCGACGCCCCCTTTTTCGGACGCCTCCGATTCGTATCGCATGACGGCAGCCGAGCGGCGTGCGAGCTTCTCGCTCAGCGGCCTGTACGCCCTGCGCATGCTAGGTTTGTTTATTGTGCTGCCGGTGTTTGCGCTGCAAGCGGCGCACTACCCCGGCGGCAACGACCCGGCCATGGTGGGCCTGGCCATGGGGGCCTACGGGCTCACCCAAGCCTGCCTGCATTTGGCCTTTGGCGCCGCGTCTGACCGCTGGGGCCGCAAGCGCGTGATTGTGGGCGGCTTGTTGATTTTTATTGCGGGCAGTTTGGTCGCGGCCATGGCGCAAAGCATCACCGGCCTCATTGTGGGCCGTATGCTGCAGGGCGCGGGCGCGGTCTCGGCCGTTATCAGCGCGCTGCTGGCCGACCAAACCCGCCCCGAGGTACGCACCAAAGCCCTGGCCATGGTGGGCGCCAGCATTGGGCTGATGTTTGCCTTGTCCCTGGTGCTGGCGCCACCGCTGGCGGCGGTGGCCGGTTTGCCTGGCTTGTTCGTGCTCACCGCCGCACTTGCCGTGCTGGGCATTTGGTTGCTGCTGCGGCGTGTTCCCCCCGAGCCGCCACGCCACACCACCCAAGCCAACGCTGGCATGCGCGCCTTGCTCACACACGGCCCCACGCTGCGCCTTAACGCCGGGGTGTTCATCATGCACGCTATGCTGCTGGCGCTGTGGGTAGCCGTCCCCGGCATGCTGGTGCAGGCCGGCTTGGCCCCAGCGGCGCACTGGCAGGTGTATCTGCCGGCCATGGTCGCGTCGTTTGGCGTCATGGCGGTCACGCTGTTTCCTCTGGAGCGTCGCGGCTACACCCGGGCGGTGTTTTTGTGCGCCATTGGCGTGGTGGCGCTGGTGCTGCTGGGCCTGGCCTGGGCCGCCTCGGCGGGGGTGGGCGCCATCACCCTGGGGTTGTTGTTGTTTGCCTTTTTTTGCTGCTCCAACATCCTCGAGGCCTGCCAGCCCAGCATTGCCTCGCGCGCGGCACCGCCCAACGCCCGTGGCGCGGCCATGGGCTTTTACAACACCCTGCAATCCTTGGGGTTCTTTGCCGGGGGCGCCGTGGGCGGTTTGCTCATGCGTCAGTTGGGCGCCGTGGGGTTGTTTGTTACGCTAGCCGGCTTTACCCTGCTGTGGCTGCTGTTGGCTTGGCCCATGGCACCGCTGGGCGCCAGGGGCGAGGTGCAAGACGCAGCCACCGCACCGGCACCCCGCGCCTAGGCCAGTTGCGCCAATTCCTCATCGGCCAGCCAGCGCCAGGCCGAGGGCGCCAGCCCATCAAGCGTTAGCCCGCCCACTTGTGAACGGTGCAAGGCCACCACGCGGTTGCCCAGCGCGGCCACCATGCGCTTGACTTGGTGGTACTTGCCTTGGGTTAGCGTAAGGGTTAACTCGTTTGCCCCGGTTCGCTGCGCGGCCTCGGCATGCACCGGGCGTGGCTCGCCGCGTAGCACGACCCCAGCCCACAGCGCACAGCACAACGCTTCGGTCACGGGGTCGCGGGTGCGCACCTGGTACACCTTGGGCACGCGATGTTTGGGCGAGGCCAAGCGGTGCAGCAGCGCGCCATCGTCGGTGAGCAGCAGCAGCCCGGTGGTGTCGGCGTCGAGTCGCCCCACGCTTTGCACCCCAAGCTGCCCACGGGTTGGCCGCTGCCGCAGCGGCGCGGGCAACAACGCGTACACGCTGGGGTAGGCCGTTGGCCGCTGCGAGCATTCGTAACCTGCTGGTTTGTGCAGCATCACGGTGGCGTGATGGCACACCGGCCAGTGCTGGCCGTGCACGTCCAAAATCAAACCAGCCAAGGGCAGCGAGGCCAGCGGGTCTCGCTGCTCCACGCCGGCCACGCGCACCGCTCCGCTGCTGGCTAGGGCGTGACACGCGCGTCGCGAGCCAAAGCCCTGCCGGTAAAGCACCTCGTGCAGCGCCATCTCCGTCACGCGCGGCCCCGGGTGCACGTACGCGCTACCTCAGCGTGACGCCGGTTTTGCTTTGTATGAATTCGCGCGTCACACCTGGCGCGGTTTCAATCAGTTTTAATCCATCCGGCGTCACGTCCATTACCCCCAGGTCGGTGATGATTTGATCCACCACGCCCACGCCCGTGAGCGGCAGCGTGCACTGGGGCAAGATTTTGAGGTCTTCGGTGCCATCTTTTTTGCGCGCCACGTGCTCCATCAAAATCACCACTCGCCCCACGCCAGCCACCAAGTCCATGGCGCCGCCCATGCCCTTAATCATCTTGCCTGGGATCATCCAGTTGGCCAAATCCCCGTGCTCGCTGACTTGCATGGCGCCCAAAAACGACAAATTGATTTTGCCGCCGCGAATCATGGCAAAACTGTCGTGGCTGCCAAAAATGGACGTGCCGGCAATGGTGGTCACGGTTTGTTTGCCGGCGTTAATCAAATCCGCGTCCACCTCGTCTTCGGTCGGAAACGGCCCAATCCCGAGCATGCCGTTTTCCGACTGCAACCACACCTCCATGTGATCCGGCACGTGGTTGGCCACCAGCGTCGGCAGGCCAATGCCCAGGTTCACATAAAACCCGTCTTGCAACTCTTGCGCCGCGCGTGCGGCCATCTCGTCGTGACTCCAGTTCATGCGTGGGCTCCCTCGCGCGTGGTGCGCTTTTCAATACGTTTTTCTGGGTTGGGGTTGCACACCAGGCGGTGCACGTACACACCGGGCAGATGCACCGAGTCCGGGTGAATCGCGCCAAGCTCTACGACTTCCTCTACCTCGGCCACGCAAACCTTGCCGGCCATGGCCGCAGCAGGGTTAAAGTTGCGCGCGGTGTAGCGAAACTGCAAATTGCCCGAGTGGTCGGCGCGCCAAGCCTTGACCAGTGACACATCGGGCACCAAGGCGCGCTCCATGATGTAGCGCTTGCCGTCAAACTCGCGCTCTTCTTTGCCCTCGGCCACCACGGTGCCTACCCCTGTGCGCGTAAAAAACGCCGGAATACCGGCGCCGCCGGCGCGCAGCTTCTCGGCCAACGTGCCTTGCGGGGTAAATTCCAGCTCGAGCTCGCCGGCCAGGTACTGACGCTCAAACTCTTTGTTCTCGCCCACATAAGACGAGATCATCTTCTTCACCTGCCGCGTCTCAAGCAGTTTGCCCAGACCAAAGCCGTCCACGCCGGCGTTGTTGGAGATCACCGTTAGGCCTTTTTTGCCCGAATCACGCACCGCGTCAATCAACGCCTCAGGAATGCCGCACAGCCCAAACCCGCCCACGGCCATCAGGATGTCATCTGCCAGCAAGTCCTGAAGGGCTTGCGTTGCATCAGAATACACTTTGTTCAATTCGTTCCCCATTGACAAAAATCAAAGCGTAGTTTCGCATACCTTGCCCCAGTCCACCGCAAAGGAACCCAACCATGACCAGCCCTCGCTACCCCATGCCCGATGTGCTTGAGCTGCCAGCCGACCTTCGCGCGCGCATTCTTGAAGTGCAAGAAAAAAGCGGCTTCATTCCCAACGTATTCTTGGCCCTGGCGCGCCGGCCCGACGAGTGGCGCGCCTTTTTTGCCTATCACGACGCGTTGATGCTCAAAGACGGCGGCAACCTCAGCAAAGGCGACCGCGAGATGATTGTGACGGCCACCAGCGCGGCGAATCATTGCCTGTACTGCGTGGTGGCTCATGGCGCGTTGCTGCGAATTTACGAAAAAAAACCCTTGGTTGCCGACCAAGTGGCCACCAACTACCGCAAGGCCGACATCACCCCCCGCCAACGCGCCATGCTGGACTTTGCCATGAAGGTCTGCTTACAGTCTC
>JALRBF010000043.1 GCA_023262365.1 Burkholderiaceae bacterium | reverse complement strand
GCGCACGGCTTCGCCGAACGGGCGGCTTTGCAAGCCAACTTGCAGTGCCTTTCGCAAATTTTTTACTTCGTCTTCCTGTACCGCAACGTCTGAGTGACGTGTGACTCGAAACTGCGCAAACTCTTCAACCGTCCGACCGTTAAATAAGTCATGAATATGTGAGCGGATGATGCTTGACAGGGAAACGTAGTTAAGGGTCTTGGTTTGTCTGGTGGCTGGTAGCTGAACAAAACGCGGAAAAAACCGGGGGATGGCGATGATTGCAAATTCGTTGCTGCGGCCAAACGCATCTTTGCCGCTAAGGCGAACCACAAAATGTAAAGCCTTGCTGGCGACCTGAGGAAAAGGGTGGGAGGGGTCAAGGCTGATGGGTACCAGCAGGGGTTGAATGCTTTCAGTAAAGTACTGTTTTACCCATTTTTTTTGTGCTTGGGTTCGCTCGCCATCGCTCACCAAGCGAACGCCGTGGCGCTTCAGCGCGGGCAGCACCTTTTTGTTGTAGGTGTCGTATTGCAGCTTGACCAAGCTTTGCACGCGTGCAGACAGGGCGAGGTACTCACTGCGGTCGTGATCGCCACGCTTGCGATGCTTCGACGTTGGGCCGTGAAGATGCTCGCGCATTCTGACTTCAAAAAATTCATCCAAGTTGGATGAGACGATGGTGAGGTAGCGTAAGCGCTCGAGAATTGGCACGTCCGCGCGGGTTGCCCAACTCAAAACGCGTTCGTTAAACGCAATGAGGCTTAAGTCTCGGCTGAGTAATTGGTAGGTTTCCAACATGACGTGTAGAGGGTGTGCCCGTTATTCACAATCCCTCGACAGCATCTTAAGCCCGCGCTGATACCGAGGGGGTAGGTTCTCCAGGTTCAAGAGCATAGGGAAATCGGCGGCACAAAAGTCAACGTCCCAGGCGGGCTTGCCCAGTATTTTCGCCCCCATTCTTAGGTAGGCCTGCATCAAGGCCGGTGGCGAGGGGGCGTCGTAGTACCGCGACAAGCCCGGAAGCGCTTTGCGCGGGTACACCTGAAACGCCTCGCTGGCCAGGTGGTTGGATGCCAGCTTGCTCCATAGGCTATGCGCCAACATGCCGCCGTCCCACCGCATCGGCACCGTGGTGCATCCCAGCAGATATGGGTGACCCTGAGCAACGCAATACCGCAAAATTTCGCGCCACATCGCCATGATGACCGCTCCAGTTCGGTAGTTTGGGTCGACGCACGAGCGCCCCAGCTCGGCCATTTGTGGCTTGATGTTTCTCAGCCGGGTAAGGTCAAACTCGGTATCGGCGTAGTAGCAGCCAATGGCCTTGGCTGCGCTTGGCTCAAGCAAACGGTAGGTGCCCACCACCTCGCCAGTGTGGTTGTCGCTCACGATTAGGTGCTTACAGTAGGCGTCAAACTCGTCCTGATCAAGTCCGGGCTGGCCTCCGCTCAAGTGCGCGCCGAGTTCGTCATGAAACACGCGGTAGCGTAAGCGTTTGGCGGCCAGAATCTGTTTGTCATCGGTGGCCCACTGCGTGACGAGTCGGTGGCTTGGCGCCGCGTGCGCTCGAGAGGGATGCGTAAGCGTGGTTTCTAATGGCATGCGTTGAAGGCTTGTTGCATTGCGCGTAGTGTCGGTATTGCCGATGACAGTTTGATGACAACGCGGTGAAGTTTTGATGACACGTGCCATGCAGCATCCGTTACAGTGAGGGCTTCTACGGTCATTGGTTAGCAGATGCAGATCAGCAGGCGTCACCTTCTTTTGTCGTTGGCCAGCGCGCCCTGCGCGGCGGCCTGGGCCGCAACCCAGCCCACCTGGCAGGCCGTGCTTGAGGCCGCCCGCGGCCAAACCGTGTACTTCAATGCGTGGGCAGGCAGCGAGGTCATCAACCGTTACATCCAGTGGGCCGCCGCGCAGTTGGCGCAGGCGCACGGCATCAAGTTGGTGCACGTCAAAATCAGTGATGCTGCCGAGGTGGTGCAGCGGCTGCGTACCGAGCGGGCCGTGGGGCGCGGCCCCGGGCAGGGCAGCGTGGATTTGGTGTGGATCAACGGCGAGAACTTTGCCGCCTTAAAAAGTGAGGGTTTGCTGTTTGGCCCGTTTGCCAACCGGCTACCCAACTGGTCGCTGGTGGATGTGGTGGGCAAACCCAGCGTAAAACTCGACTTCGCGGTGCCCACCGAGGGCTACGAAAGCCCGTGGGGCATGGCGCAGTTAACTTTTTTTGCCGATTCGCGCCGCCTGCCTAAGCCGCCGCAGAGCATGGCCGATTTGCTGGCCTTGGCCCGCGCCAACCCGGGGCGTATCACCTACCCAAGGCCGCCCAATTTTCATGGCACCACGTTTGTCAAGCAAGCTTTGCTTGAGACCACGGCCAACCCTGCCGCGCTGTTGCAGCCCATGGCACCGGCGCAGGCCGAGGCCGCGTTGGCTAGGCTTTGGCAATACCTCGATGCCTTGCACCCGCACCTGTGGCGCCAGGGGCGGCAGTTTGTGCAAAACCAAGGCGCCATGCGCCAAATGTTTACCGACGGTGAGTTGCTGCTGGCTTTTACGTTTAACCCCAACGACGCCGCCAACGACATCGCTGCCGCGCGCATGCCGCCCACGGTGCAAAGCTGGCAGTTTGCCCGGGGTACGTTGGGCAACACGCACTTTGTGGCCATACCCTTTAATGCACCGCACGTGGCCGCGGCGCAGGTGGTGGCCAATTTTTTGTTGTCGCCCCAGGCGCAAGCACACAAGGCCAACCCTGCCGTGTGGGGTGACCCCACGGTGCTCGACGTGGCGCGCTTGCCGCCGGCAGCGCGTCAGCGCTTTGTGGCCTCGTTGTTACCCGGGCAGGTGCAGCAACCGGCGCCGGCTTTGCTCGAGCCGCACGCCTCGTGGGTGCAGGCGCTTGAGCAGGGCTGGGCGGCGCGCTACGGCAGCTAGTGGCTAGGCTGGATCGGTTGTCCACGTTTGACTTGCAAACGCTTGTGCTACAACTCTCGTATTATATACTGCCGACCATGCTGCCTGCATTGTAAGTGTTAAACGCCAAGCGGACTCGTCTATCCCAGGTCTACCAAGAGGTGCTTGTGC
>JALRBF010000353.1 GCA_023262365.1 Burkholderiaceae bacterium | reverse complement strand
GCGTAGAGGCCATGCACACAAAGCCCGGTGGCAACATGGTGACCTTGTCGCCGTGGCTCATCCACACGCGCAGCATGCCGTGGCCTTGCTGGGTGCGAAAGTCTTCAATGGCCTGCAGCAAGCGGGTGTGGCCGCGGGCGCGCACTTCGGCGTAACCGAATTCGCGGGTGTCGCCGCTTTGCACGGTGCCGCCTAGCTGTTGCGCCATGGTTTGCATGCCGTAGCAAATGCCAAGCACGGGTATGCCCAGCTCAAAGACGGCTTGCGGTGCGTGGTCGGTGGATTCGGCGTACACGCTGGCGTGGCTGCCCGAGAGTACGATGCCTTTGAGCTGGCCGTCGGCAGCGTAATCGCGCAGCCAGTCGTTGCTCACGTCGCAGGGGTGCACCTCACAGTACACGTGGGCTTCGCGTATGCGCCGGGCACTCAGCTGGGTGACTTGCGAGCCGAAGTCGAGGATGAGGATTTTGTGGTGGGGCATGGCGGGCGGCGGTGTTTAGTCGGCGCGGTAGTTGGGTGCTTCTTTGGTGATTTGCACGTCGTGCGCGTGGCTCTCGCGCATGCCGGCGGCGGTGATTTGTACAAACTGCGCGTGTTGCTGCATGTCGCTTAATGACGCGGCACCGCAGTAACCCATGGCCGCGCGCAGGCCACCGGCGAGTTGGTACACGATGCCCACGAGTGAGCCTTTGTAAGGCACACGGCCTTCTATGCCTTCGGGCACGAGTTTTTCGGCGTTGGGGTTGTTGCTGTTGACTTCTTGAAAGTAGCGGTCGGCGCTGCCTTGCTTCATGGCCCCCACGCTGCCCATGCCTCGGTAGCTTTTGTAGCTGCGGCCTTGGTACAAAATCACTTCGCCGGGTGCCTCTTCGGTGCCGGCAAACATGCTGCCTAGCATCACGCTGCTGGCGCCAGCGGCGATGGCTTTGGCAATGTCGCCGCTGTAGCGTATGCCGCCGTCGGCAATCAGTGGAATGTCGGTGCCTTTGAGGGCGGTGGCCACGTTGTCAATGGCGGTGATTTGCGGCACGCCCACGCCGGCCACGATGCGCGTGGTGCAGATGCTGCCCGGGCCAATGCCAACTTTTACGGCGTCGGCACCAGCCTCGGCCAGCGCGCGCGCAGCCTCGCCGGTGGCGATGTTGCCGCCGATGACGTCAATGGCCGGAAATTCGCGCTTAACCCAGCGCACGCGTTGCAGCACGCCTTGGCTGTGGCCGTGCGCGGTGTCTACCACAATCACGTCAACCCCAGCAGCCACCAACGCGGCCACGCGCGCTTCGGTGCCATCGCCTACGCCCACGGCAGCGCCCACGCGCAGCCTGCCTTGTTCGTCGCGCGCGGCATGCGGAAAGGTGAGTTGTTTGGTGATGTCTTTGACGGTGATGAGGCCAAGCAATTGGCCACGCGGGCCCACCACCAACAGGCGTTCGAGCTTGTGCTGGTGCAGCAGCGCCTTGGCGTCTTGCGCCGAGGTGCCTTCGGACACGGTTATCAGCCGCTCGTGCGGTGTCATGATGTCGGCCACGGGCGCGTCCATGCGGGTTTCAAAGCGCAGGTCACGACCGGTGACGATACCCACCACGCGTTGCCCGTCAACCACCGGAAAGCCCGAGACGCCAAGCTGCTCGGACAAGGCCTGCACCTGGCGCACGCTGTGCTGGGGGGTGACAACGACGGGGTCGCGCACCACGCCGCTTTCGTAGCGCTTGACTTTGGCCACCTGAGCGGCTTGCTCGTCGGCGGACATGTTTTTGTGGATGATGCCCATACCGCCCTCTTGTGCCATGGCAATGGCCAAGCGGGCTTCGGTGACGGTGTCCATGGCCGCGGACAGCAGCGGCAAGTTGAGCGAAATGCGGCGCGACAAGCGCGCGGTGAGGTTGGTGTCTTTGGGTAAAACCTGCGAGTGCGCAGGAACCAACAACACGTCGTCAAAGGTCAATGCCGACCCAAGTAATTGCATAAGCACGCTCCCAAAAAGCCGATTTTACCGGCGCACCGCAGCGCGCTTAGTAGCCAGGCTTGGCGCCGGGGCGGCGGGCGGCAAATAAGCCGGCGCGGCGCGTGCCTTGGGCGGCGAAACGCTGGCGTCGGGCGGTTTTGGGGTCAACCCGCAGCGGGCGGCACAGGCTGAGTTGGTCGCCCGCTTGCAAAGGTTGTGTGGGCGGCACCCGGCGCCCAGCAAGGCCCACGGCCCAGCCGCCTGCGGGGGCAGGGTGGGTGGGGTGTTGGGTTTGCCACGCGGCCAGGGCATCGGCCACGCAGGCCGCGGCCGGCAGCGTCAGTTGGGTGCGCAGGCACCGGCGCGGGCCCAGGCTCGCCAGCACCTCAATGGTGAGGCAAGCGCTCATGTGGGGTACACGCGCTCGGCGCGGTCCACAAACGCCTGCACCAGGTTGGCGGCGATTTTGTCAAACACCGGGGTTAACCACGCGGCCAGTTTGCCGCTGGCGATTTGGTAAGTAAGGTGCAGCGACACCTTGCAGGCGCGCCCGTCGTCCAGCGGGTCAAAGCGCCATTGCCCTTGCAGGTGGCTAAACGGCCCGTCCACCAGTGCAAGGCTGACTTGGTGCGGGGCTTGATGCGTGTTGCGGGTGGTAAAGCGCTGGCTGATGCCGGCCACGCGCAGCCCAATGGCCGCGGTCACGCCGTCGGGGTGGTGGGCCAGCACCTGGGCCTCGTGGCACCAGGGCAGAAAGTCGGGGTAGTGGTGCACGGCGGTTACCAGGTCGTACATTTGCTGCGGCGTGTGCCACAACAACACCGATTTCTCAACCGTCTTCATTACAATGGGGGTTTTACAACACTGGCCATGCAAGCGGCATTGTAAGTAGCCCCGGGGTGCCAACGCACCGCGCCTGCACGGTGGACGCATTGCCTGGGGTTTATGTCGCGCAAACCGATTCCTACCGCCTCTGCCACGCCGCCTAAAAAAAAGGTGGCCAGGGCCATGCCTGCGCGCATTGCCGATAACCGGCGCGCGTCGTACAACTATTTTTTTGAAGAAACCCACGAGGCCGGTGTGGTGCTGCAGGGCTGGGAAGTCAAAGCGCTGCGCCAGGGCAAGGCGCAAATCAGCGAGGGTTATGTGGTGGTGCGTGGGGGCGAGTTGTTTTTGATTGGGTGCCTTATCTCGCCGCTGCGCAGCACCTCAACCCACGTAAGCGCCGAGGGCGCGCGGACGCGCAAGCTGCTGATGCACAAAGATGAAATCAGGCGCTTGATGGGCAAGGTGGACCAACGTGGGTTTACCTTGGTGCCGCTGAACTTGCATTGGAAGGGTGGCAAGGTTAAGTGCGACGTGGCGCTGGCCCGAGGCAAAGCCGAGTACGACAAGCGCGCCACCATTAAAGAACGCGAGGGCAAGCGTGAGGTCGAGCGTGCCATGAAGCAGCGCACCTAGGGCGCAACGCAAGGGGCTTTGATGTATTTGCCGCGCCAGTTTGCTTACCCCGAACACGCCGAGGCGGTGGTGCGTGCGCACCCGTTGGCTAGCCTTATTACGCACAACGCGCAGGGCGCGGCACACGCCTGCCACGTGCCCTTGGCGCTTGAGGTGGCGGCCGATGGTGCGTGGACCCTGCACGGCCACGTGGCCAAGGCCAATGCGCAGGCTGCGCAACTGCACGATGCGGCGGCTGAGGTCTTGGTGCTGTTTGTGGGGCCGCACGCGTACATGTCGCCGGCGGTGTACAACGACAAGCAGCGCGTGCCCACTTGGAGCTACTTGGCGGTGCACTGCCGCGCGCGGGCGCAGGTGTTGCAAGGCGAGCAGGCCAAAGACGCGCTGCTTAAACGGCTGATTGCCGACCACGAACCCAGCTACGCCGAGCAGTGGCGGGGGTTGCCGGCGTCTTACACCGAACGCATGCTCGACGGGGTGGTGGCCTTTACGCTGCAGGTGCACAATGTGCAGTGCGCGCTTAAGCTCAACCAGCACCGGCCCGAGGCGCACCGAGCCATGTACGCGCGCTACGCCAGCGGCAACGCCAATGAGCAAGCACTGGCACAGTGGATGCAGCGCCTGGGGCTGGCGGACGAGCCGGGCGCGCCGTGAGTGCCCCGCCACCCGAGCGCGACGACGCCCACTGGATGGGCTTGGCGTTGGAGCAGGCGCGGCAAGCCGCGGCGCAAGGTGAGGTGCCAGTGGGGGCGGTGGTGGTGTGCAACGGCCACGTGGTGGCCGCGGCGCACAACGCGCCGATTGGTGCGCACGACCCGACTGCGCACGCCGAGGTGCGGGCCTTGCGCGCCGCCGGGCAGGCTTTGGGCAACTACCGTTTAACCGATTGCACGTTGTACGTGACGGCCGAGCCGTGCGCGATGTGTGCCGGGGCCAGCTGGCACGCCCGCCTCAAGCGTGTGGTGTACGCCGCGCCCGAGCCGCGCACGGGGGCACTGGCGTCGGTGACGCAATTGTTTGATGGCCCCTACCAAGCCGGTGCGCCTGCGGTCACGGCGGGCGTGCGGGCAGACGAGGCCGCGGCGTTGTTGCAGCAGTTTTTTGTGCCGCGTCGCCGGGCCGCGCCGTGGCCACTGCGTGACGATGCGCTGCGCACGCCCGAGGCGTGCTTTGCTCACGGACTACCGCCGGGCGTGGTCTCGCGCCATGTCGACCATTTGCCGGCCCTGCGCGGGCTGCGCATGCATTACCTTGAGGCCGGGCCGCAGGACGCGGCCATCACGTGGGTGCTGCTGCACGGCAACCCAACCTCGAGTTATGTGTGGCGCCACTGGATTGGCACACTCGCGGGCTGGGGGCATCGGGTGTTGGCCCCAGACCTGATTGGCTTTGGTCAAAGCGACAAGCCCAAGCACGCGTCTTGGCACAGTTGGCCAGCGCATCGCCAGGTGCTGCAGCAATGGCTGGCGCACGTGGGCGTGCGGCGCCTGCGCTTGGCGGTGCAAGACTGGGGCGGGCTGTTGGGCCTTACGCTGCCCATGGACGCGGGCTGGACGTGTGACGGCTTGTTGGTACTTAACACCCTGCTACCTGACGGTAGCGTGCCACTGCCCGATGGGTTTTTGCAGTGGCGTGCGTTTTGCGCCAGGCAGCCGGCGTTTGACGTGGCCGCGCTGCTGCAGCGCGCCTGCCCGCACCTGTTGGCCGAGGAATGCGCCGCGCACGCTGCGCCGTTTCCCAACGCCGGGTACCGCGCGGCGCTGCGCGCCTTTCCTGCCCTGGTGCCCGATGGCCCTGGGCATGAGGGCGCGGGCCTGATGCGTGAGGCGCGGCGGTGGTGGGCGGCGCAGCCACACATGGCGGTGCGCATGGTGGTGGGCGGCGCCGACCCGGTGTGTGGCACCGAGGTGATGCAGGCCTTGCACCAGTCGTGTTGGCCGCAGGCCAGTGTGCTGCATTGGCCGCAGGCGGGGCATTTTGTGCAAGAGTGGGTGCACCCGGCCTTGAGCGACGTGGGCCCATTGCTTGAGCAGGTGCTGGGGCCGCTGTGTCACACTTAAGGCCATGACTCGGGTGTATGTGTGTTCCCCCAGCAGCGCGGTGCGGCGCGTGGCCGACGTGCACCGTGGCGTGCGCCGCCTGCAAGCCATGGGCATGAGGGTGGTGCTGGACGAACACGCGCTGGCGCGAGAAACCCGTTTTGCTGGCAGCGATGCGCAACGGCTGGAGGGCCTCCAGCGGGCCGCGGCCAGCGGTGCCGATGTGGTGATGACCACCCGCGGCGGCTATGGCGTATCGCGGCTGTTGCCTGATTTGCCTTATGCGGCCATGGCGCGCGCCATGGCGCGGGGCGCGCGCTGGGTGGGGTTTAGCGATTTCACCGCGTTGCAGTTGGCGTTGCTGGCCAAAACTGGGGCCGTGAGTTGGCATGGGCCAGCCCTCATTGAGGACTTTGGCCAAGTTCAGCCACCGCACGCCACTACGGTGGCGTGTTGGAAGGATTTGACGCAAGGCGTTGGCGAAGGCGTGGGCTGGCGTGTGCCCGCCGCGCAGGCGGCGACCCGCGGCTGGCGTGGGCTGACGCTGTGGGGTGGCAACCTAAGCGTGGTGGCTTCGCTGGTGGGCACGCCGTATTGGCCCGAAGTCAAGCGCGGTGCGTTGTTTTTGGAGGACGTGGGTGAGGCACCGTATCGCGTGGAGCGCATGTTGACGCAACTGGCCCACGCCGGGGTGTTGCAGCGCCAGCAGGTAATTTTGCTGGGGGCCTTCAACCGCTTTGCCGCCAGCCGGCAAGACGCGGGTTACGGTTTAAACCATGTGTGGCAATGGCTGCGCGAGCACACACGCGCCACCGTGCTCAGTGGCTTGCCGTTTGGCCACGGCGTGGCCAAGGTGGCGCTGCCTGTGGGGGCCACGGTACAGGTGCAGCAAGAGGGGCGCGACGTGTTTGTGCTGTGGGGGCACGTATAGCCCGCGTGAATGCGGCCCACTGGCCCTGCCCAGTGGGCGCTAGGGCGCGCGCGGGGTGCGCGGTGCGGCACTGGCCAGCCACAGCGCCTTGAGCTGCAGGTACACGGCGGTATCCAAAGGCAGCATGCGGCGTGCCTCCAGTGCCTGTTGCAAGGCCAGCAGCGGCGCATCGGCCGTGGCGCCCACGCGGTTTTGAAACACCATTTGCAGCCGGGTGCGGCTCTGGGCGTCGTCGGATGCGCTGACGGGCTCCACCGCGTCGATGGTGACAAAGTCGGCCTCGGAGATGTGCACCACAAAATGCGGCGCGGCCTCCGAGCCGGGGTAGTTGCTGCGCAACAGGTAACGCGCCCGATGCTTGGCACGTACGCCGTGCCAGGCGTCGTCTTGGGTCATGCGCTCCAGTACCCAGTTGCGGTCCATGGTGCGCACCAGCGCCTGATGCTGCTCGCGCGTGATGGCGCCGTAGCTGCCGCTTGCCATTAAGTCAATCGGCTCGTCCACACGAAACGCGCGGTTCACCGTCATGTGTGCTTGCACGTGGGGCCCCTGTGCCGTGAGGGTAACGCCCCAGTCGTTTCGCAGCCGTTGCTCGGGTTCGGTTTTGAGGCGTTGGTGGCTGTGCCAAGCACGCCAGCCGCTGAGCACGCCCAGTGCGGCAAAGGCCGTGGCCGCCAGCAGTGCGCTGGCCGTGGCTTGTTGCATGCGGGGCGGCACCATGCTTGCCCACACCGTCACCGACCAGGCCAGGCCACACACCACGCCCACCATGGCGAGGGCCCACGCCATTTGCTTGGCCCGGCGTTGCGCTCGGTGATGAATCACAAACTGCCGGTAGCTGGTTTGCAGCGCCGTTTTGGCGGTTTCGGGGAAAATGACCCTGTGCTTCATGGCGTGGGCGGGTGACGATGGCACGCGCTTAGCGGTTGCTGTGGCGGCGTTGCCACAAGTTGTTGGCCATGAGTGCCAGCATCACCACGCACGCGCCCCACACCTCGGTGGGGTGCAACGGCACGCCCTCAAGGGCTCGAACGCCAAAGGTCACAACGGGCATCAGGTTAAGCACCAGCATGGCGTTGAGGGTGCCAATGCGCGCGGCTCCTGCGTTCCACAAAAACATGGCCGCCACCACCCCGCCCAAGGCCAAAAAGGCCAAACGCAGACCGGTTTCGGGCCAGGCCTGCGCCTGTGGCATCAGGGTGTGGCCCAGGGCGTGGTAGAGCAGCCAAAAGACGAGCAACGAAGGCAGCGCGGTGACGCATGTGACCGCGGTAATTTGCAGCGCACTCCACGGTCGCAGCTTGATGCTGGTGAGCGTATAAAACACCCAAGACGACGCGCCCAAAATCACCAGCAGGCTACCAAGCAGTTCGTGGCTGGCTTGGCGGCTGGGCTGCAGCAGCAGTTCGCCACCGCGCGTGACCGCCCACGCCACACCCCCAAACGCTGCGGCCATGCACAGCAGCGTAAAGCGCGGCGGGCGCTTACGGTACAGCGCCCATTCGGCAATCGCGGTCATGGTGGGTTGCAGGGCAATCAACAGCACCGCGATTTCGGGGCGGGTGTATTGCAGCCCCAGGTACACCAGCGAGCCCGAACCGGCCATTCCCAAGCCCCCCGCCCACCACACCAGCGGTGTGCGCAGGCCCAGGCAAAGCGGCTGCCAACCCGCGCGCTGCCAAAGCAGCAGCACAAAAATGACCGATGCCACGGCGTACCGGATGAGGTTGATGGTGGCCGAGTCAATGTGCTGCATGGCCCCCGCCGCAATGGGCAACTGCGCACCCCACGCCAAAACGGCGGCCAACGTAATCCAAAGGCCCTGGGTGGTGGCATGCATGGTGATGGCACTGTATCAGGACTGGGTGGGACAAGCTGGCGCGCGCGAGGCGCGGCTTTGGCGTACCCTTAGGGGCATGGTGCGGCCCACAACAGGCGGCACGCCCACACGCAGTAGGAGATTGAGCATGCGGGTTTTGATTGCGATGATGATGCACGAGACCAACACCTTTTCGCCGGTGCCCACCGATTTGCAGCGCTTTGCGTTGACCCAGGGCGCCCAGCCGCCGGTTGGGGCTGAGGCGGTGGCCGCGTTTCGCGGCACCGGCATGGCCATGGCCGCTTATCTTGATGAGGTGGAGCGCTTGGGCTGGGCGTACGACGTGGCGCTGGCGGCGCATGCCGCGCCCAGTGGCGTGGTGCAAACCGATGCCTACGAGACCATGAGCCAAACGATTGTGCAAGCCTTGGCTGGGCAAGCGT
The DNA here is from genome assembly GCA_023262365.1 of Burkholderiaceae bacterium. GTDB lineage: Bacteria > Pseudomonadota > Gammaproteobacteria > Burkholderiales > Burkholderiaceae_C > RS62. Next base: position 5,577 of record JALRBF010000353.1, on the reverse strand, counting down.
ACGACGCGATTTTGCTTGACCTGCACGGGGCCATGGTGACCGAGCAACACGAGGATGGCGAGGGTGAGTTGTTGCGCCGCGTGCGGGCGGTGGCGCCGACTGCCGCGCTGGGGGTGGCGTACGACATGCACGCCAATGTGTACCCCGACATGGTGGAGTTGGCGCAAGCCGTGGCGGGTTACCAAACCTACCCCCACGTTGACGCCTACGAAACCGGGCAACGTGTGGCCCGTGCGGTGTTGGCTGCGGTGCAAGGGCGGGTCAAGCCGACCACGGCGTGGGGCCGGGTGCCCATGATTCCGCACGTGATGCGCCAAAGCAGCGAAGACGAGCCCAACCGAAGCCTGCAAGCCCGCGCCCAAGCCATGGAGCAACAAGGCGCGCTGTGTGCCAGCGTGTTTACTGGCTTTCCGCACGCCGACATTGAGGGGGCGGGCTTAAGCGTGGTGGTGGTAACCGACAACGACGCGGCCTTGGCCGCGCAATGGCGGGACGAATTGTTGGCCATGGCGTGGGCGCAGCGTGAGGCCTTTGTGTACACCATTGAGCCGCTCGAGCAGGCCGTGGCCCGCGCGGCCTGCCTAAAGCCCGAGCGTCCCGGCCCGATCGTGCTGCTTGACCACTACGACAACACCGCCTCCGGTGGCACCATGGATGCCACGCGGGTGCTGGCTGAGATCATGGCCCAAGGGTTGGAGGACGTTGCCGCCTTTGCCATTTATGACCCCCAAGCCGTGACGCAGTGCATGCAAGCGGGGGTGGGGGCGCGGGTGAGTTTGGCTGTGGGTGGCAAGTTGGCCATGACGCAGGTGCCGCACGCGCACGCGGCGTTGCCGATTGAGGGTGTCGTCAAGACCCTGTCGTTTGGGCGCTACCGCGCCAAGGGCCCCATGGCCAAAGGTGCACGGCAAGACATGGGGCACGCGGCGGTGGTCGACACCGGGGCGGTGGAGGTGGTGCTGATTTCTCGGCATGTGGAGCCCTTTGACGCCAACGCGTTGTTGTCCTTGGGCATTGACCCCATGCAAAAGCGCTTCATCATGCTCAAGAGCCGGGTGCACTGGCGTGCAGGGTTGGGCCAGTTGGCCGCTGCCACGGTGGATTGCGCCGGCAACGGGGTTTGCACGTCAGATTACACCGAATTGACCTTTCGCCGCCTGCGGCGCCCTATCTTTCCGCTCGATCCCGACACGCAGTGGCAACCACCGGGCGCGGGCTAGGCTTGCTGCGCGGCGTGCCGAGCGATGCGGTAGCCAAAGGTCAACGCTGGCCCCAATGTGGTGCCTGGGCCGGGGTAGGTTCCTTGCATCACCGACGCCATGTCGCTGCCCACGGCGTACACGCCGCCAATGGGCGTGCCCAGTGCGTTGAGCACCTCGCCGTTGGCGTTGGTTTGGGCACCTGCGCTGGTGCCAATGTCAGCCGGCCACACGCGCAAGGCCACAAACGGGCCTTGCTCGATGGGGGCCAAGCACGGGTTGGGCCCGGGGTGATCGGGGTCGCCGTTGAACACGTTAAGTGCCGTGCTGCCCTTGCCCCACTGGGTGTCGGTGCCGGCTCGGGCGTCGCGGTTGTATTGCGCCAAGGTGGCAAGTAGTCCAGCGGGGTCAATGCCGGCGGCGCGCGCCAACGCCTCAACCGTGGGTTGCATCAGCACGTAGCCCGCGTCGACCCACGGTTGCAGTCGGCGCGTGCCCGGGTGAATCGCACCCAAGCCATAACGGGTAACAAAACGACTTTCTACCAACAGGTAGGCCGCAATGGAGGGCTGGCCGTTGGCTTGGGGTTGGTACATGCCTTGCACAAAGTCGTGATACGAATCGGCTTCGTTGACAAAACGCTGCCCGTTGGCGTTGACGGCAATTAACCCCGGTTTGGCGCGGTCAAGCGACAGGTGGGGGTACCAGCCGACCCTGCCGTCGGCGCGCTGCAGGCGTGAGACGGGCGTCCAAAACGCCCCTGGTGCTTGGCTTGCGGCGTCCACGTGGGCGCCCAGCGCAACCAGGGCCTCGACGCCGTCGCCGGTGTTGCCGGGTGCGGCCAGGCTTTGCATGGCGACAGGTGCGGGCAGGGCACGCTGGCGCCACGCGGCGTTGTGCCCCAACCCGCCGGTGGCCACCACCACGCCAAGGCGGGCTCGAATGGTGTGGCGGGTTGACCCCTGCTGCACGGTGGCGCCGCTGACGCGGCCTGCGTCGTGCTGCAAATGCACCAAGCGGGTGTGCCAATGCACGGCCACCTGACGTTGGCGAAGGCTGTGGTAAAGCCGCGCCACCAAGGCGTTGCCCATGACCAGCCGGGTACCGCGCGGGTAGCGCAAGCGGTCGCTGAGGTAGCGTATGAACAACCGCGTGGCGTGCGCAAACGCTGCCCACGAGGCAAAACGGTGCACCAGTGGCGCAATGTCGGCTTTGCCCACCATCATGCCGCCCAACACCATGAACTCCGGAATGGGCGGGCGCACGCGTGCGAACCCACGGCCCAACACGCGGCCGTCAAAAGGCTGGGGGATGATGGCGCGCCCATCCACCGCGGCACCGGGGTGGGTCAGGTAGTCCGGGTGCCGGCCACAAGGCATGAACTGCACCGCGGTGTGTTGTGCAAAAAAATCCACCGCCTCGTTGGCGGTTTGCAAAAACGCCTCACGCCGTCCGTGCGGGTCGTCGGGCCCAATGAGGTGGTCAAGGTATTGGCGTGCGGCCGCTACGCTGTCGCGATAGCCCGCGGCGTGGCTGATGCGGTTGCCCGGTATCCACAGGGTACCGGCTGAGGTGGCGGCGGTGCCGCCCACGGTATCGGTTTTTTCGCACAACGTGACACGTAGGCCCAGCACGCTAGCGGCCAGGGCCGTGGCCAACCCGCCGGCCCCGGCGCCGATGACGAGCAGGTCGGTTTCGCTGGGAAGGGGGGCCGAGTCGGCAGACGCAATCATGAGGCGTTAAGCCTAGCGGCGGTGGGCTCGGCGGGCTGGCGCGGCGGCGACACGCACAACCGATGGGGTTAAGTGGGGCTGCCGCGCCCCATGGCGTAAGATAAAGCCAAGTTATGCCCTCTGTTGTTATTACCCGAGAAAGTATTTTGCGCGGGGACTTGCAAGCCTCCGTGCGCGAGTTGCTGGGCCCGGATGTGCCGCTCATGAGTGAGGCCCAACGGGCGCACGAAATCGACACCATGCTGCAACAAGTTGGCCCAGGCCAACGGCTGTGGGTGTTTGGCTTTGGCTCGCTGATATGGAACCCCGCGTTTTACTTTGACCAACGCTGTGCTGGGCAGGTTTACGGCTACCACCGCGCGTTTTGCCTATGGGCACGCAGCGGGCGCGGCAGCCCGCAGCGCCCGGGGTTGATGCTCTCGCTCAAACGCGGCGGCTCCTGCCAAGGCGTGTTGTACCAACTGCCTCAAGGCGCAGAGCGTGAGGAAATGGACGTGTTGTGGCGGCGTGAGATGCTGACCATGGCCTATCAACCGGTGCTTACGCGTGCACGCAGCCCCCGCGGCTGGGTAACCGTGTTGACTTTTACTGCCAACCGCGCACACGAGCGCTATGTGCCCGATTTGTCGGCGGCGCAAGAGGCCGAGCTGCTGGCCAGCGGTGAGGGGCCGCTGGGGCGGGCCAGCGACTACCTGTTTGACACCTACCGCCACCTGCTTGAACTGGGCATCACCGACCAGCGGCTCAAGCGTTTGTGCCAGCGGGTGCAGCAGTTGATGAACGCGCAATCGGTCTAGGGCTATCGGCCGCGCGCGTAGGATTAGGATTTTTAGTGGAGAAAGCCATGAGTTTGCTGCAGTTTGTGCTTGATATGGTGTGGGTGCCGCCCAAGACGACCCGCCACCCGATTGACGCCTTGATTCGGGTGCGCGACGCGCGACTGCAGCGCACCGCCGACGCGCTCAAATTGCGCGGCTAAAGCGGGCGCCGCAGGGCGTTATTCATGTTTTGTTGCATGAGTAACGCCTCAAGAATATGAACCAACAGCGGCGAGGCATTGGCGAGCATCGCCGCGGCGTCCTCAGCAGCAATTTTTGCGCACGTGGTGACGCCCTTGGCGCGGGCGCCGGCGCCGCGAATGCCGCCACGTAAAAACGCTTGTTCGCCAAACGATTGGCCCCGCGGGACCTCGGCGAAAGCTTTCCCGTCGCTCCCTACCAGCTCAACGCAACCGTCCATCAGGATGTACAGGTTTCCCGCGTTCGCCCCGGCCTCGAAAATGTGTTCGCCATCTTGGTACACGACCTTATAAAAATCAGCCATCTTTGGGCAGCCCCAGGGTGCGCCCCGTTACGGTGGAGAAAATGCCGCGCATGGTGGGGGGCAGGTTGGCAAACGCGGCATCGGCCTGGTAAAGCGGAATGCTCATGGCGCGGGAGTTTTTGGTGATGAATACGTCAAAGCGCATCGGTCTGCGCGCCATGCCCTCAGCCACGCCAATCACCGCGCCAGGGCCAAGCCGGTAAGCGGTCTCGCCCGACACGTACATGGCACCCCCGTCAATCAAAAAATATCCGGTTGCCACATCGTCGCCCTCAGCAAGCAATCGCTGCCCCTCCGACAGGTTGACCGCGCTGAGAATGCGGCACGACCATAGAGTGTAGTACAGCCGCTCTTCGGCCGAGAGTTGTCCCGACTGGAAAATATCCAGGCTCTCTTTTGAGTGTGGGTCGACCATTCCAAGCGCTTGAAGCTTGGCTATGTCAACAGCGAACTGACCTCGGACTGTCGGCATAAGCAATCTCTCGTACAACTTCGGATCGAATATAGCAGAGCTCGCGTCTGGCTTGCCACTGTTCTTAGGTCGTGCCGCTTGCGGCGAGCGTGGCAAAGGGCTTAGCTTAGGTGGCGTGCGACGAATGACATGATGCGTTGCACTACCTCGGCAGGTTGCTCCCTCGGCGGAAAATGCCCAACCCCGGCCAACACGTGGCGCTCGTAGGGCCCAGTAAAAAACGACTCCTTGCCCTCAGAGCTGGCCGGTAGGCTGGCGCCGTCCAGTTCCCCGTGCAGCATCAGGGTGGGCGCATTTACCGGCGGCGGTGGCGTGAGCGTTTGTTCATCGGCCGCATGCAGGGCGTGGCCCGCGGCATGGCCCCAGCGGTGTTGGTAACTGTGCAAGGTGATATCCACCCAGTCGGGGTTGTCAAACGCTTGCGCGGTGAGGGTAAATTCTTCTTCGGTGTACCAACCCGGCGGCGCCCAGGTGTTCCACATGTGTTGGGCAAAGGCCTTTGGGTCGCGTCGCACCACCGCTTGGCCCTTGGCCGTGGCCATGAACCAGTGGTACCAGTAGCGCTGCGCTTGGTCCACGCTCAGCGCTTGCGTGGCCAGGTTGGTGGCGTAGCCCACCGAAATCATCACCAGCGCTTTGGCCAGTGTGGGGGCCAGCCCCGCCGCATTGGCCGCTGCGCGTGCGCCCCAATCATGGCCAACCAGTATAGGGTGGCCTAGCGACAAGGCCGCGGTGAAAGATACCAAGTCGCGCCCCAAGGCTGCCAACTCGCCGCTGCGTGGTATGTTGGGATGCAAAAACTGGGTTTGACCGAAACCACGCAGTGCCGGGGCCACCACGTAAAAACCTT
>JALRBF010000316.1 GCA_023262365.1 Burkholderiaceae bacterium | reverse complement strand
CGCGGACGAAAGGGCTCAAGCGCGGGGATTTTCATTGGGTGTTAGCGCACGCGCATGCCAGGGGTGGCCCCGCTGTCGGGGTTAAGCACAAAAATACCGGGCGAGGCCTTGGTGTCGGCGGCGCTGGCGGCCAGCACCATGCCCTCGCTGAGGCCAAACTTCATACGGCGTGGTGCCAGGTTGGCCACCAACACCGTGAGCCGGCCTTGCAGTTGGGTGGGGTCGTACGCCGAGGCAATGCCCGAGAACACCTGTCGCAGCCGGGGTTGGCCGCTGTCGTCTTGCTCGCCCGCGTCCAGCATCAGGCGCAGCAGTTTGGTTGAGCCCTGCACCCGCTCGCACTGCACAATGCGCGCCACGCGCAGGTCCACCGCGGCAAAGGCGTCAATGCCGATTTCGGCGGCCAAGGCCTCGCCGCCCAGCGGTGGGGCCACCGGCGCGGGTTCAGCCGGTGCAAACAAGGCCTCGAGCTGGCTGGTTTGCACCCGTTGCATCAGGTGTTGGTAGGGGCCAATGCGGTGCCCGCTGGGCAGGGCGTGCCCGGCGTCTTGCCAGCTCAGCGGGGCCACGCCAAGCCACTGCTCCACGCGCTGGGCCAACTGGGGCAGCACCGGCTTTAGGTACACGGTGAGCACCCGAAAGCAAGCCACGCAGGTGCTGCACACCGCGTGCAAGGCCTGTTGCTGTTCGCTTTGTTTGGCCAGCTCCCAGGGCTTGTGGCGGTCCACGTATTCGTTTACCTGGTCAGCCAGCTGCATGATGTCGCGCAGCGCGCGCGCCGTGTCGCGCCCCTCGTAATGCGCGGCCACGCGTGCGGCGGCGCCTTGTAACTGTTGCAGCAGCGCGCTGCCCTCGGTGTCGGGTTGGGCCAGCGCGCCGTCAAAGCGCTTGCTAATAAAGCCCGCCGAGCGCGCGGCGATGTTGACGTATTTGCCGACCAAATCGGCGTTGACGCGGGCCAAAAAATCGTCGGGGTTGAAGTCCACGTCTTCGTTGCGGCCGTTGAGCTTGGCGCCTAGGTAGTAGCGCAGCCATTCGGGGTTCATGTCAAGCTGCAGGTAGCGCATGGGGTCAAGCCCCGTGCCACGGCTTTTGCTCATTTTTTCGCCGCTGACGGTTAAAAAGCCGTGTACGTGCACCGTGTTGGGGGTTTTGCGGCCCGAAAAATGCAGCATCGCTGGCCAGAACAAGGTGTGAAAGTAGGTGATGTCTTTGCCAATGAAGTGCACTTGCTCGGTGCGCGGGTCGGCCATGAGCGCCTCAAAATCGCGCCCGGTTTTGTCGCAGTAGTTTTTTAGCGAGGCCAGGTAGCCAATTGGCGCGTCAAGCCACACATAAAAGTACTTGCCCGGCGCGTCGGGGATTTCAATGCCAAAGTATGGCGCGTCGCGGCTGATATCCCAGTCCGACAACCCGCTGCTGCCGTCGTCTTGCGGCACAAACCACTCTTTGATTTTGTTCAGCACCTCGGGCTGCAACGCCCCGCTTTGCGTCCATTGCTGCAAAAACGCCACGCAGCGTGGGTCGGACAAGCGAAAGAAAAAATGCTCGGACTGGCGCAACTGCGGCGTGGCACCCGAGAGCACCGAACGCGGGTCGCGCAGCTCGGTGGGGGCGTACACCGCGCCACAGGCCTCGCAGCTATCGCCGTATTGGTCGGGTGCGCCGCAGCGCGGGCAGCCGCCCTTAATGAAGCGGTCGGGCAAAAACATGCCCTTGTCGGGGTCAAAAAATTGCTCAATCGTGCGCTGGGCAATCAGCCCGTTGTCGCGCAGCGCCAGGTAAATGCGTTGCGCCAGCTCGTGGTTTTCGGGGCCGTCGGTGCTGTGCCAGTTGTCAAAGCTGATGGCAAAGCCGTCAAGGTACGCTTGCCGGCCGCTGGCAATTTGTGCCACAAACGCTTGCGGGGTAAGCCCGGCTTTTTCTGCGGCAATCATGATGGGTGCGCCGTGCGCGTCGTCGGCGCAAACAAAGTGCACCTCATGCCCGTGCATGCGCAGCGCCCGCACCCAAATGTCGGCCTGGATGTACTCCATGATGTGCCCAATGTGAAACTTGCCGTTGGCGTAGGGCAGGGCGGTGGTCACAAACAAGCAGCGGTGGGGTGGGGGCGTGGCGGTCATGGTGGACGCTATTGTAGAAACACCGGCCCCGCCGCGTGACCCCGCCGGTGTCCCCGCGCCCCCGGGGGGCATGGGCAATGTGTCACAGTAGCGTCCATGCAAAGTCAGTCAGTTGGTTCTTCTTCGGTTGCCGCGTGGCGCTTGGCCTGGCGCTTTTTTTGGCGCGATTTGCGCTCGGGTGCCCTGCGCGTGCTGATGCTGGCGGTGGTTCTGGCCGTGGCGGCGTTGTCGTCGGTGAGCTTTTTTGCCGACCGCATGAGCGCCGGCCTCACGCGTGACGCCGCCCAGCTGCTCGGCGGCGACGCGGTGTTGCGCAGCGACCGCCCCACGCCGCCGCAAGCGCTGGCGCTGGCGCAGCAGCAAGCCCTGGGGGTGACCGAGTGGGTGGCCTTTGCCACCATGGCGCGGGCCCCCGATGCCCGCGGTGGCGAGGCCAGGTTGGTGGCGCTCAAGGCCGTGGGCGCGGGCTATCCGCTGCGTGCCAAGGTGGCCATTCGCGATGCCAATGGCGTGCAACAGGCGGTGCAGCAGGCCCCGGCGCGCGGCACGGTGTGGGTGGACCCGCCGCTGCTGGGCGCCTTGGGCCTGACTGTAGGCGAGACGCTGTGGCTGGGCGACAGCCAGTTTCGTATTGCCGCAGAAATGGCGCAAGAGACCGACCGAGGCACCGGGTTTTCGACGTTTTCGCCGCGCGTGATGATGCACCGCGACGACCTGCCGGCCACCGCCTTGGTGCAGCCCGCCAGCCGGGTAACGTACCGCTTGGCCGTGGCCGGTGAGCCGCCGGCGGTGCAGCGCTTTGTGGCGGCCACACAAGACTGGTTGGCGCGCGAGGCGGTGCGCGGCGTGCGCTTGGAGACGCTGGAGTCGGGCCGCCCCGAGACCAACCAAACGCTGGAGCGCGCGCGCAAGTTTTTGAGCCTGGTGGCCATGCTCACCGTCTTGCTGAGTGCCTTGGCCGTGGCGCTGGGGGCGTTTGGCTACGCGCAAAGCCGCCTTGACACGTGCGCCTTGTTGCGTGTGCTGGGCGTGTCGCAGCGCACCATGGTGCGCGCCTTTGCCTGGCAATTTGCCGGCGTGGCGCTGTTGGCGGCCACGCTGGGCCTAGCGCTGGGGTTTGCGCTACACGAGGCGTTTGTGTGGCTGCTTGGCGCGTGGGTGAGCACCAGTTTGCCGGCCCCGGGTTGGGGCACGGTGGGCCTGGGCCTGGCCTTGGGCGCCACCTTGTTGCTGTGCTTTGGCCTGCCCTCGCTGTTGCAGTTGGTTCGTGTGCCACCGCTGCGCGTAATACGGCGCGACTTGGGCAGCGCCCAGGCCCGGCCGCTGGGGGTGGCGGGGCTGGGGCTGCTGGCGCTGGTGGTGCTGTTGCTGCTCACCGCCTCTGACCTGACCATGGGCGCCTTGGCCATCGGTGGCGTGCTGGCCGTGGCGTGGCTGTGTTGGTGGGTGACGGGCTTGGTCTTGCGCGCCCTGCGCGCGCTGGTGCGCGACGGTGTGGCCCCGGGCTGGTGGGTGTTGGCCACGCGGCAGGTGGCCGCGCGCCCGGGCTTGGTGCGGCTGCAAGTCGCCAGCTTGGCCGTGGGCATGCTGGCGTTGATGCTCTTGCTGCTGCTGCGCACCGATTTGGTGGCCAGCTGGCGCGCGGCCACGCCGCCGGATGCGCCCAACCGCTTCGTCATCAACCTTCAGCCCGATCAGGCCGCACCGTTTCAAGCCAGCCTGCGCCAAGCCGGGGTTACCGACTACGATTGGTACCCCATGCTGCGGGGTCGCTGGGTGGCGCACAACGGCCAGCCCGTGCGCCCCGATACCCTAGACGGCGACCGCGCCCAGCGTTTGGCCGAGCGCGAGTTCAATCTGTCTTACGCCGCGCAGCTGCCCGCGCACAACACCATCACCCAAGGCCGCTGGGTGCCCGAGCAGAGCCACGCCATTAGCGTAGAAGAAGGCCTGGCCGAGACGCTGGGGCTTAAGCTGGGCGACCGCATGACCTTTGACATGGCGGGCGTGCCGGTAACCGCGCGCATCACCAGCTTGCGCCAGGTGGACTGGACCAGCATGCGCGTGAACTTCTTTGTGATGTTCACCCAAGCGCAGCTGCCCGATTTGCCACGCACCTTTATTGCGGCGTATCACACCCCGGGCAACGACGCGGCGCTGGACAACGCGCTGGCGCGCGCTTACCCCAACATCACCCTTATCAACACCACCGCCACCATTGCCCAGGTGCAGGCAGTGCTTGACCAAGTGGTGCGCGCGGTGGAGTTTTTGTTTGCCTTTAGCGTGGTGGCGGGCTTGGTGGTGCTGGTGGCCACGTTGCAGGCCTCGCGGGCGGCGCGTCAGCGCGAAACGGCGCTGTACCGCGCCCTGGGCGCCACGCAGGGCTTGTTGGCGCGTATGCAGCGCGCCGAATTGTTGGGGGTTGGGGCGTTGGCGGGCTTCATGGCCAGCGTGGGTGCATTGGCCGTGGGGTGGGCCTTGGCGCGTTGGGTGTTTGCCTTTGCTTGGACGCCCAACGCATGGTGGGTGCCCATGGGCATGGGCGTGGGTGCCCTATTGGCGTGGGCCGCGGGGTGGTGGAGCCTGCGCGTGGTGCTGCGCACGCCGGCGTGGCAAACGCTGCGGCTTACCCTGGAGTGATGGGGCCAGCGCAGCGCTAGCCGCGCGGCTTGCCGGCCAACAGCACCACCAGCGCGCCCGAGCCACCCTCGCTGGCTTTGGCCTGCACCCAGGCCAGCACCTCACGCTTTTGTATCAGCCAGCGCTGTACCTTGGCCTTAAGCACGGGCTGGCGGCCGGGCGAGCCCAAGCCCTTGCCGTGTACCACCCGCACACAGCGCCAACCTTGGGCCGTGGCGTGGCGCACAAAGTCCGCCAGCGCTTGGCGCGCCTCGTCGCTGCGCATGCCGTGCAAATCCAGCTGCCCTTGCAGCGCCCAAGTGCCCTTGCGCAGTTTGCGGGTCACGTCGGGGCCAAGCTCGGGGCGTTTAAAACTCAGGCCGTCGTCGGTTTCAAGCAAGCGCTCAATGTCCATCTCGTCGCTTAGCGAGGCGTGCAGCACGGCGTGGTTGTCTTGCAGCCGCTGCGCGGCAATCGGGGCCACCGGTGGGCGCGTGGGCATCACCCGCCCCGACGGTGGCAAGGGCACGGCGTGTTGCACCGACAAGGCAAAGGCATCGGTCTCGGCGCGCGCCCGGGCTTGCGCCTTGGCCTGGGCTTGGCGCTGGGCTTGCTCCAGGCGCTGTTGCTGCTGCGCCTGCGCGCGCAACTGCTGGCGTAGGCCTTTAAGTTCAGACAGGGCACGCGCTTTCATGCGCCGTATTTTGGCTGCATCCCGGCCCAGTGGGGCTAAAACAACCCTCTGGCCTTCAGTGAGATGTGGCTGCTGCGCGTGACCACCAAGTGGTCAAGTAGCTGCACGTCAATCAGCGCCAAGGCCTGTTGCAGGTGCTGCGTTAGGCTCACGTCAGCGGCCGAGGGCTCGCAGCAGCCGCTGGGGTGGTTGTGCGCCACCACCACCGCCGCGGCGTGGTAGCGCAAGGCGTCTTTCACAATTTCGCGTGGGTACACCGCCGCCTGGGCCAACGTGCCGCGAAACACCTGCTCCATGCGCAGCAGCGGATGCTGCGCATCGAGGTACAGCACCGCAAACATCTCGTGTGGCAACTCGCCAATGTGCAGGCGCACGTAATCGGCCACCTCTTGGGGCTTGCCAATCACCGGCTGTTGCGCCAACTGTTGTTGTAGCGCGCGCCGCGCCAGCTCGAGCACCGCCACCAGCTCGGCGCGTTTGGCCGTGCCAATGCCCTTGATACGCAGCGTGTGGTCGCTGGCGGCTTGCAGCATGCCGGCCACGCCGCCGTGCGTTTGTAGCATTTCGTGCGCCAGCTGCAGCACGCCTTTGCCCCGAATGCCGGTACGCAGCAACAGCGCCAGCAGCTCGGGGTCGCTCAGTGCCGCCGGGCCTTGCGCCAGCAGCTTTTCTCTGGGCCGGGCAGACGCCGGCAGCCACTCCATTCCCATCGCTCTCTCCTGTGTTGGCCGCCGCTTGGCGGTTGTTTCTACAATGGCGGGAGCGAATAACTTGGCATTGTGTCATGGCCTTGGTTGAGTCCTCTTCGTTTCTGACCTTGCATTACCGCCTGATGGGCCCCAATGGTGATGTGGTGGTTAACACGTTTGCGCAGCAGCCTGCCACCCTAAGCATGGGGCAGGGGCAGCTCTCGCCTGCGCTAGAGGCTTGCCTGCTGGGCATGGCCGAGGGCAGCCAAGCCACGCACGAGTTGCCCGCTGGCCAAGCCTTCGGGCCGCGCAACCCCGACTTGGTGCAGTGGGTGGCGGGCCGTTTGCTGCGCGAGCTCAGCGACCCCGACACCGCCTACCACCCGGGTGACGTGGTGCAGTTTCCGGCCCCCGATGGCGGCGCCTCGTACGCTGGGGTGGTGCAGCAAGTGCGCGACGACGGCGCGGTGCTGATGGACTTCAACCACCCCTTGGCCGGGCAGCCGGTGCGCTTTGAGGTGCAACTCATTGGGGTGCTCAATTGATGCCCGAACAAGTGCTTCTGGCCCAGCCGCGTGGCTTTTGCGCCGGTGTCGACCGTGCCATTGACATCGTGGAGCTGGCCCTGCAGCGCTTTGGCGCACCCATTTACGTGCGCCACGAAATCGTGCACAACACCTACGTGGTCGAAGACCTCAAGCAAAAAGGCGCCATCTTTATCGAAGACTTGGCCGACGTGCCAGCCGGCGCCACCTTGGTGTTTTCGGCGCACGGCGTCAGCAAAGCCGTGCAGCAAGAAGCCCAGCGCCGCGGCTTTCAGGTGTTTGACGCCACCTGCCCGCTGGTCTCCAAGGTGCACGTGGAGGTAGCCAAACTCGCGCGCGAAGGCTACGAGTTTTTGATGATTGGCCACAAAGGCCACCCCGAGGTCGAGGGCACCATGGGGCAGTTAGACCAGGGCATTCACTTGGTCGAAGACGTGGCCGACGTGCAACGCGTCAACCCCCGGCAAACCCAGCGCTTGGCCGTGGTCACGCAAACCACACTAAGCGTGGACGATGCCGCCGAAATCTTGGCCGCCGTCAAGCGGCGCTTTCCTGCGGTGCGCGAGCCCAAGCAACAAGACATTTGCTACGCCACCCAAAACCGCCAAGACGCCATCAAACTGCTTGCCCCGCAGGTGGACGTGCTGATTGTGGTGGGCAGCCCCAGCAGCTCCAACAGCAACCGCCTGCGCGAGTTGGCCCAGCGCCTGGGCACCCCCGCGCACATGGTCGACAGCGCCGCCGACCTCCAGCCCGAGTGGCTAGAGGGCCGTTCACGCGTGGGGCTAACCGCCGGGGCCTCGGCCCCCGAGGTGTTGGTGCAGCAAGTCATTGAGCGGCTGCGCGCGTTTGGCGCCGTGGCCGTACAAAGCATGCCTGGGTTGCAAGAACACACCCGCTTTCCGCTACCCAAGGGGCTGCGCGCCCCCGGTGGCCTCTAACCCATCTCACCCCCCATGCTGGACATTCAACTGCTGCGCAAAGACCTTGACCACGTGGTGCAACGGCTCGAGTTGCGGCGCAAGCCCCAACCCTTTATTCACGTGGCCGCCTTTGAGGCCATGGAGGCCGAGCGCAAAGACCTGCAGGTGCGCACCGAGCAGTGGCAGGCGCAGCGCAACGCCTTGTCGCGCGACATTGGCCAGCGCAAAGCCACGGGCGAGTCGGTTGAGGCCGCGATGGCCGAGGTGGGCCAGCTCAAGGCCCAGCTCGAACAGGCCGCGCACGACTTGTCGCGTTTGCAGCAAGCCATGCACGAGGCCTTGCTCGCCGTGCCCAATTTGCCGCATCCCCAGGTGCCGGTGGGTGCCGACGAAGCCGCCAATGTCGAAGTGCGACGCTGGTCGCCCGCCGGTGGTGCCGGTGCCGACCCCGCGCCACTGGCCTGGCCAGCGCAAGACCACGTGGCCCTGGGCGAGCCCCTGGGTCTGGATTTTGAGGCTGGCGCCGCGCTTGCGGGGGCGCGTTTTAACGTCATGCGTGGCCCGGTGGCGCGGCTGCACCGGGCGCTGGCGGCGTACATGCTCGACCTGCACACCCAACACCACGGCTACACCGAGTGCGTCACCCCTTACATGGTCAACGCCAACGCCTTGGTGGGCACCGGGCAGCTGCCCAAGTTTGAGCAAGATTTGTTTGCTGTCAAAAAAGGCGGCGCACAGGCCGACGACGAGGCGCAGCAGCTTTACCTGATTCCCACCTCCGAAGTCACGCTCACCAACTTGGTGGCGCACCGTGTGCTGGCCGCTGACGCCCTGCCCATGCGCCTAACGGCGCACACGCCGTGTTTTCGCAGCGAGGCCGGGGCCGCGGGCCGCGATACCCGCGGCATGATTCGCCAGCACCAGTTTGATAAGGTTGAAATGGTGCAGGTGGTGCACCCCGAGGCCAGCGACGCCGCCTTGCGCGACATGGTGGGCCACGCCGAGGCCGTGCTCCAAGGGCTTGAGTTGCCTTACCGCGTGGTGGCGTTGTGCACCGGCGACATTGGCTTTTCGGCCGCACGCACCTACGACCTTGAGGTGTGGCTGCCTGCGCAACAGGCCTACCGCGAGATCAGCTCGGTGTCCAATTGCGAGGCGTTTCAGGCGCGGCGCATGCAAGCCCGCGTCAAGCTGCCCGACGGCAAAAACACCTTGGTTCATACCCTTAACGGCAGCGGCGTGGCCGTGGGGCGCGCCTTGGTGGCGGTGCTCGAAAACCACCAACAAGCCGACGGCAGCGTTTACCTGCCTGCTGCCCTACGCCCCTACTTGGGTGGGCTGCAGCGGCTTACCCCCCAGCCCTAGCCGCCCAAGGCCTTAGCGATACCCCACGCGGTCAAGCAGGCGTTGCGCCAAGGCTTGTTGGGCGGCGTATTGCGCCACGGGCAGCGGGTCGGGCTGCCAGGCGGGCGCACGCATCGCCTGCAAGGCAGGGTTGGCAAACGTGACGGCGGGCACCACGGGCCACTCATTGTTGGCCTCGGCCAAGTGGCGGTGTGCCGCGTCACTCACCAAGTAGCGCATAAAAGCCCGTGCGGCTTCGGGGTGGGGCGCGTGCGCGGCCATGGCCATACCCGCCACGTTTAGGTGCGTGCCCTGGCCTTGCAGCGAGGGATACGCCAGCGCCACCTTGGCCATCACTTGCTCATCGGCGGGGCGCGGCGAGCGCATCAACCGGGCCACGTAGTAGCTGTTGGCCAGGGCCACGCCACACTCGCCCGAGGCCACACCACGAATTTGGTCGGTGTCGCCGATCCCCCGCGACGCGCCCGTGCTCCTCGACTACACGGCCATCCTCGACGGCTACGTGACCGACGCGACCCGCATCGCCGTGTGCGGCCGCCTGGCGCCCGACCTGGAGCGGGCCTTCCGCGTGGCGCGCGAC